>NZ_LOFI01000003.1:0-142678 GCF_001469195.1 Pseudoalteromonas sp. 10-33
GTAGAAGCCAGCTTAACTGCGAGACAGACACGTCGAGCAGGTACGAAAGTAGGTCATAGTGATCCGGTGGTTCTGAATGGAAGGGCCATCGCTCAACGGATAAAAGGTACTCCGGGGATAACAGGCTGATACCGCCCAAGAGTTCATATCGACGGCGGTGTTTGGCACCTCGATGTCGGCTCATCACATCCTGGGGCTGAAGTCGGTCCCAAGGGTATGGCTGTTCGCCATTTAAAGTGGTACGCGAGCTGGGTTTAGAACGTCGTGAGACAGTTCGGTCCCTATCTGCCGTGGGCGTTTGAGAATTGAGAGGGGTTGCTCCTAGTACGAGAGGACCGGAGTGAACGAACCGCTGGTGTTCGGGTTGTCATGCCAATGGCATTGCCCGGTAGCTACGTTCGGAACTGATAAGCGCTGAAAGCATCTAAGCGCGAAGCAGGCCTCGAGATGAGTTCTCACTAGACTTTTAAAGTCTCTGAAGGGCCGTTGAAGACTACAACGTTGATAGGCAAGATGTGGAAGTGGTGTGAGCCATTAAGCTAACTTGTACTAATTACCCGTGAGGCTTAACCATACAACGCCAAACGCGTTTTGTGTGATAGTTTAAGACAGAAGTTAATAACTAAAGTAGATATTACTTAGAAAGACTTAAAAAATATTATCAGATATTTTCCAAATTCAGTTAGTCGTAGGAATACGAATTAACGACCAAATTTGCTTGGTGACAATAGCGTTTTGGACCCACCTGACTCCATGCCGAACTCAGTAGTGAAACGAAACAGCGCCGATGATAGTGTAGCATTTGCTATGTGAAAGTAGGACATTACCAGGCTTCAAATTGTAGAAAGCCGCTTCAGAAATGAAGCGGCTTTTTTACGTCTGCAGGAAAGTGAAAATATTAGCCGTCAGCTATCAGCTGCACAGCGTCGTGGGTTGAGTATCTAGAACCCCACGGATAAAAGAACGCCACGACCAGTCTAGAGCTAAGTGCATCTCCATTAAAGTACATCAAGTGTATGAAAGTAGGTCATCCTACTGCGTAGCGCACAATGGCTCCAAATACAAAAAAGCCTGACTCTTTCGAGTCGGGCTTTTTTGTATCTGCAGGGAAGTGAAATAGCTAGAGGGTCTTAGGCTGTGAAAATTTCACCTCTAATTTAAATAAAGCGTCTAACCACTTCATTGTGCTCAAAGAGCATCCTTATAAAGGATATTGACTGACTTGTTACTTACTGTAACTATAAGCGTGTTTATTAGGTTGTAGTAAAGGAATAAGTTGTATGGCAACGGCGCAGATAGTGATCATTGAAGACGAAAAAGCAATTGCAGACACCTTGATTCATACGCTCGAGATGGATGGCTTTAGCGTCGTTTGGTTCGATACCGCAGGGGCTGGTCTTAGTTATATTAAAGCTACACAGATAGATTTACTGATTTTAGACGTTGGTTTACCTGATGCAAATGGTTTTGAGCTATGTAAGCAAGTTCGCGAATTTTCTTCTTTACCCATCATTTTCTTAACGGCACGCAACGATGAAATCGATCGCGTTGTTGGATTAGAGATTGGCGCAGACGACTATGTCACTAAACCCTTTAGCCCTCGAGAAATGCTTGCTCGCGTTAAACTTCGTTTAAAGCCATATGCTGTCAGAGAAACACAAATAAATACTTCTACTGAGCAATCAGGTCTGTACAGTAATAATTTTGATTACTACTTCAATAACACCCCGTTAAATTTAACGGCTTTAGAGTTTAAATTGCTTGATAAGCTAGTGTTATCCCCTAAGCAGGTATTCTCTCGAGAGCAACTGCTATCATCAGCACAACTATGCCAAGACAGTGTATATAGCCGCAATGTTGATAGTCATATCAAAGCCATTAGAAATAAATTACGCGCTGTATGTCATGAGCCCATGATTCATACTAAGCGAGGTTTTGGTTATTTTTATGAACCTATTTAAACGCTCCACGCATTCATTAGCTCGCTTGAAGCGTTGGCCTAAAATCCCGCTCGGGCTGAGATTGTTTTTGCTTTATTTTATCCTCGTGATACTAACGACTTACTTAGTTAGTTCAACGGTTATGCGCGAGATTAAGCCCACAGTTCGTCAGGTTACCGAGGAAACCTTGGTTGATATGGCTAATTTGCTTGCAGTGATGGCGCGAGATGATTTAGCTCGTGGTACGCTGTCACAGAGCCACTTTACTAATGTGGTTAACTCATATGGCAGCAGGCAACCAAATGCGAAAATCTGGGGGGTAAATAAACAAGGGACAAATCACCGTATATATATTACGGATGCTGCGGGAATCGTTGTTGTTGATTCTTGGCAGCAAGATATAGGAAAAGATTTTTCACAATGGAATGATGTTTATCTCACATTACGGGGAGAGTACGGTGCTCGCTCAACCGCAACTGCTCAAGATGACCCACTTTCAACCGTCATGCATGTTGCTGCGCCCATAATCGATAATGGTAATATTATTGGGTCAGTCACTGTGGCTAAGCCTAATCGCTCTGTACAACCTTTTATAAATATGTCTAAGTACCGTGTATTAAGTTGGTTAGTCGTGATGAGTATTTTGGCATTAATGGTTGGAGCATTGATTGCCTGGCGAATCAATGGTGCCTTGTATAAGCTGGCAAACTATGCGGATAAAATGGGGCGAGGTGAAAAAGCATCTAAACCAAGGTTTAGGGTTTTCTATGAATATAGCTTGTTAAGTGATGCGCTAGAAAAAATGCGCAATCAGTTAGATGGCAAACGTTACGTTGAGCATTATGTTCAAACACTAACTCATGAATTAAAAAGCCCTCTATCTGCAATTAAAGGTGCAAGCGAGATTTTACAGTCTCCCCTAAGTACAGATAAAAAACAGTTATTTGCAAATAATATTGAGTCTGAAACAGTGAGAATGCAGCAGCTAATAGATAAGCTGCTTACGCTTACCAAATTAGAGCAGCTTCCTGAACTTGAACAGCGAAAGAAGGTGTTTGTAAAACCTTTATTTGAAGCAATTAAAGATTCTTTTATTGCCAGAACCACAACGCAAAATGTACAAGTAGTAATTAGCTGCGACCCTAGCAGTGCGTGTTTAGGAGATGTATTTCTAATTCAACAAGCGCTATACAATATTTTTGATAACGCATTGGACTTTATCAACGAGGGGGGAGAGATTCACATTCAGGTAATACAAGAGCCATCCTATGTTCAAATCTATATTGATAACACGGGGCCTTGTATCCCTGATTATGCCCTTGAACGCATCACAGAACGGTTTTATTCACTACCTAGAGCCAATGGTAAAAAAAGCACTGGATTAGGACTAAACTTCGTTGAGCAGGTCGTTAAATTACATAAAGGGCAGCTCAACATAAAAAATACTAAAAATGGCGTCCGTGTTCATATAAATATGCCTACTCCATAAAAGCTCCATCTAAGCACCTCAGTAAATCCATATAGCTTCGGTACTCTATGATTATGTAATAGATGGAGTACATAACAGTGAAACAAAAAATAGAAACCAAACTGATCATAATAATAGGGCTTATCGTGTTGTTATTGATCCCTATCTTTATGATCCAAAACCTAATTGATGAGCGATCAGAATTACAGCAGCAAGTTCAGGTTGATATAGCTAAGAGTAGCAGTGATGAACAGCAGGTTATTGGCCCATTTATTCATGCTCAGTACCTAGAAACTGTTACGGTTGATGGTAAAACGAGCGAGCAATTGATGAATATGACGCTTTTACCTGAATCGCTCAATGTCAGTAGTAATCTAGCAACATTTGAAAAGTACCGTGGTATTTATAAAGCGTTGTTATATCGTTCACAGAACCAATTTGAAGGGCGGTTTAAAACGAGTGCATTAGCTGTCTTAGCGGACAAAAAGATAAAGCGCCTCAACCTTATTTTAGCCATTTCTGATATCCGAGGAATAGGGCAAGGATCACACATTAATGTTAACGAGCGAAGTTATGAATTACTCCCCGGTACCCAGCTAGATCAGTTACCACAAGGGATTCGTGTAGAGCTTGATTATGAAACCATTCGCAAAAGTGAGGTACTGCCGTATCAAATAGACTTAAATCTGCAGGGTATGCGTCAACTTTCATTTGCACCGGTTGGTAAAAACAGCTCATTGACAATGCAAGCCGATTGGCCACACCCAAGTTTTGTAGGGGATTACCTGCCTATCGAGTCATCAATTTCGGCACGGGACTTTTCTGCGAGTTGGCAAACCAATTACTTTGCGACCAATTTAAAAGAGCTATTTAACCAGTGTTTATTTCGTAATGAGTGCACCTTGTTCAAGCAACGTAACATGGGAGTTAATTTAGTCGATAGTGTTAATCACTACCTTAAAAATTATCGAGCAAGTAATTATGCCATCTTGGTTATTGTACTTATTTTTGCGAGTTTCTTTTTGCTCGAGGTACTGCGTGATGAGCCAATACACCCTGTACAGTATGGTTTTGTCGGGCTTGCTTTAGCGGTATTTTATTTACTACTGATTTCACTTAGTGAGCACTTAGGCTTTAATATTGCGTATTTATTATCGGCGCTTGCATCAGCAATTCTATTGAGTGTTTATGTTGCGGGTATGCTTAAAAATAGCAAACATGGAGGGCTATTCTTATGTGGAGTGTTATTTCTCTATAGTCTTTTATACGGATTACTCAGTGCAGAGGATTACGCATTATTAATGGGCAGTGTACTGGTGTTCGTGGTACTCAGTTTAATAATGATGTTGACGCGCAGAGTAAACTGGTACGGCAGGCACGCGCAAGACGATGAAACAAACTAAAACCACCTAATTGAAAGGGGCTGACAGCTTTGCCAGCCCCCTTTCACTTAGCTATTAGATAAAAACACCGTTAACTTCTCACCTATTTGCAAACGATCTCGCGACAGGTTATTCCATTGTTTTAGCGTGTTAAATATCCTTGAGCTTTATCGCCGGATTGCCAGCAACCACAGTGTTTGATGCAATGCTTTTTGTTACTACCGATCCCGCACCAATAACACTATTATCGCCAATAGATACGCCTGCTAAAATAATTGCACCTGCACCAATCCATACGTTGTTGCCTATTATAATCGGTGCTGCAAAGTTTTCTTTATTAAGTCGCTGTGTAGGGTTAACAGCATGGGATACTGCTAACAACTGCACGTTAGGACCAATTAAACAGTCATCACCAATTGTTATTGAAGCTTCACTAATTGGGGCATCTAATACAGTACAGTTAATATTTATGAAGCTACGATCACCAATAGTTATTTGATTACCATAATCGCAATGAAAACCTGATTCTATAATTACCCCTTCACCGCATTGAGCGAAGAGCTCTTTAATGCGTTTTAAATTGCCTTTACTCGGGCTTTTATTAAAGAGTCGGCATATTTCGCCAGTTTGCTTTCGTAGCGCTAATAGCGTTTTATCTAAGCTGTTAAATGACTGCATTAAGGCTTCTTTGATTGATTAACTGATCCTAGCGCTATTTTACCTTTATTATTCCTTGTTGAAAGCTGCTTTATTTTTGCTCGTTCACTTGCCATTTAACTAGTTTCGTTTAGAATTACATATCTTTCGAAACGAAACTTAATCTACGAGCTTTATGACTAAACGAAACACACAGCAACGCCGCCATTTAATACTTACTCAGGTAAATGAGCTAGGTGAAGTGGCTGTTGAAAAGCTCGCTGAGCAGTTTCAAACATCTGAAGTAACCATTCGTAAAGATTTAACGGCGCTTGAAAAAAGTGGCTTATTACTGCGCCGTTACGGCGGTGCTATTGCACTGCCTAAAGAAATCGTCACCAACGAAATAGACTCTAAGCGAAAAGTAGCAATAGCTAAGGCTGCTGCTGCACTTATAAAAGATCATAACCGCATTATTATTGATAGCGGGCGCACTACGGCCGCTATGATCCCAGAGCTTGCAAATAAGCGCGGGTTAGTTGTAATGACTAATGCGATTAAAGTCGCGAGCCGTTTACTTTCACTTGAAAACGAGCCAACACTTTTAATGACCGGCGGTACGTGGGATCCGCATTCTGAGTCGTTTCAGGGGCAAGTTGCCGAAAACGTATTATGCTCTTATGACTTTGATCAGCTATTTATTGGTGCTGACGGCATAGATGTAAAACGCGGTACTACTACCTTTAATGAGTTAGTTGGCTTAAGCCAATTAATGGCAAAGGCCGCCCGTGAAGTAATAGTAATGGTTGAATCAGATAAGATTGGCCGAAAAATACCAAATTTAGAATTACCGTGGAAAATAGTAACCACTTTAATAACCGATACTGGCTTAGCAGATGATAAACGCAAAGCGATTGAGGCGTGTGGTGTAAAACTAATTTGTGCAGAGATTATTGATTAGTAACTACAAAGTGAGTTACTAGAATTAAAAAATTAATGGAGACACTATGTGTGGAATAGTTGGGGCAGTTGCAGAACGTCCAGTAAACAAAATTTTAGTTGAAGGCCTTAAACGTCTTGAATACCGTGGTTACGACTCTGCCGGTGTAGCACTTTTAGAAGGCTCTACACTAAATACTGTAAAAGCAGTCGGTAAAGTAGTAAATGTAGAAGCCGCACTTGAGAAAGCAGGCGTTAGCGGCCATACAGGTATTGCACACACACGCTGGGCAACACACGGTAGCGTTACTGAAGAAAACGCTCACCCGCACGTATCAAACAACCAGCTAGCACTTGTGCATAACGGTATTATTGAAAACCACGCAAGCCTACGCGCATCGCTTAAAGAAGAAGGCTACGAGTTCTTATCTGAAACCGATACCGAAGTAATGGTGCACTTAATTCATAAGCTTCGTAAGCAACACACTACGTTACTTGCATCTGTTCAAGCAGCGGTTAAGCAATTTGAAGGTGCGTTTGGTACAGTTGTATTTGATAAAGCAAACGACAACGAAATCATCGTAGCGCGCTCAGGTAGCCCACTGGTTATAGGTTTAGGCCTTGGCGAAAACTTTATTGCCTCTGATCAGCTAGCACTATTACCTGTTACACGTAGCTTTATATTTTTAGAAGAAGGTGACGTAGCCCGGATTACACGTGACACTGTTGAAATTTTTGATGAAAATGGCGACGCTGTAGAGCGTGAAGTGATTGAATCAAATATCACGCAAGACGCTTCAGGCAAAGGCGATTACCGTCACTACATGCTAAAAGAAATTTACGAGCAGCCACTTGCAGTACGTAATACGCTTGAAGGGCGTTTAAACGACGACCGCGTAGCAATTGATGCCTTTGGCGACAGCGCTCAGCAAATATTTAAAGATGTAAAACATGTACAGATTATTGCCTGTGGTACGTCATACCATTCAGGTATGGTTGCCCGTTACTGGCTTGAGCAATTTGCAGGCGTTAGCTGTAATGTTGAGATTGCCTCTGAGTTCCGTTACCGCCAATCGTATGTACACGAAAATAGCCTACTTGTGACTATTTCACAATCGGGTGAAACAGCGGATACGCTAGCTGCATTACGCTTAGCTAAAGAGCAAGGTTACATGGCCTCAATGACCATTTGTAACGTACCGGGTTCATCGCTTGTGCGCGAATCAGACCTTGCCTTTATGACTAAAGCCGGCGCTGAAATTGGCGTTGCTTCTACTAAAGCGTTTACTACGCAATTAGTTGGTTTGTTAATGCTTACTGCGTCTATAGCGCAAGAAAAACAGCTTGATCAAAGTGCCATTGTAAATGCTATAAAAGTACTACCCGCTAAGCTTGAAGAAACTTTACTACTAGCTGATGGCATTGCAGACCTTGCAGAAGAGTTTGCCGACAAGCACCACTCACTGTTTTTAGGTCGCGGTTCACAATACCCAATCGCGATGGAAGGTGCGCTTAAGCTTAAAGAAATTTCGTACATTCACGCAGAAGCTTATGCAGCGGGCGAGCTAAAACATGGGCCACTTGCACTTATTGATGCCGACATGCCAATTATTGTTGTAGCGCCAAACAATGAGCTATTAGAAAAGCTTAAATCAAACGTAGAAGAAGTACGCGCACGTGGCGGCATTATTTACGTATTCGCAGATAAAGATTCACACTTTGAGTCAGACGACACAATGCGTGTAATCAACGTAAACCACACTGACGACATTATTGCGCCAATTGTTTACACGCTGCCATTACAGTTACTGTCGTACTACGTAGCGGTAATTAAAGGTACCGACGTTGACCAACCTCGTAACTTAGCTAAATCGGTTACTGTTGAGTAAAATCATAAGGTTATAGGTTTTTATTAATGTTAAAAAGCGCTTAAGGCGCTTTTTTTGTGCCTAAAAGTCTGTTAGCTTAAGTAACTTATTATTCTCTAAGGGATTAGTCATGCGTTTATTTGCAGTCATTTGTTTTGTTAGCTGTTTTGCTTTTAGTTCACAAAGTGCCTTTGCACAATCTAACGCTAAACAACAAGTAGCTGATTATTCTCAGCACACACATACTTTTAAATCGGCTGTTTTAAACGAAGAACGCACAGTTGTCGTTAAGTTACCTAAGAGCTATCAATCTGAGCCAAACAAGGTATATCCTGTTATTTATCGCTTAGATGGCGCGGGTAATATACCGCTTGCCAGCGCTGTTATTGAGCGTTTACAAAATGATAATCGTGCGCCAGAGGTTATTATTGTCGCTATTGAAAACACCAATCGCTTAAGAGATTTATACCCCACAATTAATAAAGAGCCACAAGGCCCGGTAGGTGAAGGCGGTGGCGCAGCAACGTTTTTAGCATTTATAGAGCAAGAGCTTATACCCTTGATTAATAAAAGTTATCGTACGCACAATTATAAAGTGATTGCTGGCGCATCTGCTGGAGGTGTATTTGCGCTATATGCGTTGCAGGCAAAGCCCGAACTATTTCAAGCGCATATTGCTTACAGCCCTGCCGTTTGGTGGAACTATGGCGCATCTGTAAAGGCGACTAAGTCGTTCATCAATAAATCAAAAGACCTGAATAACTACGTTTATATCAATATAGGCGAAGAAGCTGGCATGATGCGTGAAAGGTACGATGAATTACAGCAATCACTGCAATCACATAAAGTGCGAGGGTTGCGCTTCTATAGTGATTCGTTTGATGGCATCTCGCACGGTTTAACCTCTGCTGCAGGTATATTTAATGCTTATTACAACTTATTTTTACCTAAACAAATGCCTATAAGTGCTTTAACTGACGATGTAGCCTCTATTGATGCTTATTATCAAACATTATCTCAACAATGGGGCGAGCAGATTGCGCCACCGGATCGCGCTGTTAGATCACTCGGTTATAACTTAACGGGTAGCAAGCAGTTTACCCGTGCTATTGAAGTGTTTAAATACAATATAAAAAACCACCCAAAATCAGTCGATGCGCTTTCGGCATTGTCCTACGGTTATGAAATGCAAGGGGATACTCGCCAAGCGCTTGAGCAGATGGAGTCTGCTTTAGCAATTGCAGACGACTCATATCCTTATATAAATTACTTAAAAGAAACAAAAGCTAGGTTACAAGCAGAGCTGAGCAATAACTAATAATATTGCCAACTTAGTTGTTGGCTTTTTATTCAATCAACATTATTACGTTACTTGCTAAGGTTTTATAAATAATTAGGTCAGTTGCAATTTAAAGTTTATATCAGTTTTGTTTGAATCATTTATATCTTTATATAAACAACTGCTTATGGTTTTCACGTGATGATTTTTGTCGTGTTTTTTATTTTTTCAGTGCCGTATTATTTTTAGGCAGAGGTGGTTTGGGTTATACTAAAACAAATCATTACGTAGGAGAATTAGCCATGACTGCCACTGACCGTATTTATCAAAAAATAAAGCGTTCTCGCCGCTATGTGTTTGAACGTAAAGATTTCGATAATTATGCAAGCTACGATCAGGTTGGTCGTGTGTTAAAGCAATTAGTCGATAAAGGCATACTGATGAAAATTGGCTATGGCTTATATACTAAAGCAGCGATTAACAGCCTTACTAATAAGCCGATGCCAACAAACCCTGGCGGCACTGACGCAATAATGCGTGAAATTTTAAAACTGCGCGGTGTAGACTTTGAGATGGACGCGATGTCACTTAGGAGTATTAACGGTAAATCTACCCAAATACCAGCGTCTATTAAGTACAACTGGGATTCTAAGCAATTCAATCGGAATCTTAAAGTTGGTAATAGAGTGTTGAGTTATCGCAGATGAGTATACCCAAACTGAAAAAACAGTTTCTTGAGGTATCTGATGCGTTGGATTTAGGTAATCCATCAATTCCAGAAAAAGACTATTGGGTCGTGTCTCTTCTTGCAATGTTGGAAGGTGTAAAAAGTGAAAGCCATCAACTGGTTTTTTCTGGCGGAACTGCATTGGCTAAATCCAATATTAAAATCCTGCGAATGTCTGAAGACGTCGACATAAAATTGATTCCTACTAATGAGTTTATCAAAAAGGGTAAGGGAGCAAAGAAAAAAGCTCGCAAAGCGCTAATTGAACATATCATAATGAAGTTGGTTGATCATCCTTATCTTTATTACGCTGATAAAACGGTTAATGATGAGTATCGCTACGTCGAAATAGAAATAAAATACCCACAGCAATATCTCCAAGCACCTTGTCTACGCCCGTATATAAAATTAGAGTTTATTGAGACTATTGAACTGCATGGGACTGAACTTCGCGCTATTTCATCGCTGGTGGCTCAGAGCTACAAGCAACCTGCCGAAGTGAAGGCTATGTTGTGTGTATCGATTGATTCTACGCTGGTTGAAAAAGTACTTTCTATGTTACGCCGTACTATGTCTGTTAAGCGTAATCCAAATCGAAAGGATGATGATACACTGGTCCGTCACATCTATGATGTTCATTGTATTTTTATTAATCATAAGGTTGATATGGATGTGTTATGCCCTATGTTTGATTCTGTTTTGAAGGAAGATAGACTTCGATTTGGCAATCAACATCAGGAGTTTGTTGACGATCCCCTTATTGAGCTAAAGCTGGGATTGGAGGAGCTTCAAAATAATGAGAAGTTTCGTGAGCGTTTTAATGCGTTTGTTGCGCCAATGGTATACAGCCAAAATCCTCATGACTTTGATACTTGCATTGCCTCATTTAAAGTAATTTCAGAGCAGCTTATTGGGTAACATTTAATTCATTCATTTAAGTACTTTGAATAAAAGGATTATTCTAAACACAATTATAAAAGCGCGGGATAAACCCGAGCCTACAAATATCACAAAGCTGCTCGTAACTTGACGCGAATCGCGCAGCTGTTAACTATAAAAACATTTAAATCACTAATCCCTACTTAATAAGCGCTAAATACGCTAAAATTACAGGCTACTTTTTTAGCAATAAGCCCACAACTTTTATGACCTCAGCCACAAGCCCTAGTACCTTTAACGATCTTGGCCTTATTCCAGAGCTACAAGCTCGTTTAACCGATTTGGAATACAGCCAACCTACGCCAATTCAAGCTAAGGCGATTCCAAGTGTACTTGCTGGTAGCGATTTAATTGCGGGGGCAAATACTGGCTCAGGTAAAACAGCAACGTTTGCTTTACCTATGCTACAAACCCTATTTTTAGAGCAAGGCGCTAAAAAAGCAGCGAGTAAAGGTAACTTTGTTACTGGGCTTATTTTGGTACCTACCCGTGAGCTTGCAACGCAGGTGGCCGATAGCGTTAAATCGTATTCTGCTAACTTTAATGGTGCAATTAAAACGGTAGCGGTGTTTGGTGGTGTGTCGGTTAATACACAAATGCAGGCTTTACGTGGCGGCGCCGATATTATTGTAGCAACGCCTGGGCGTTTGCTCGATTTAATCTCAAGTAATGCGATTAAGCTCGATAAAGTAAATACGCTTGTGCTTGATGAAGCCGACCGCATGCTAAGCCTTGGCTTTACCGAAGAACTTGCTGAGTTATTAGCGTTAATGCCTGCTAAAAAACAAACAATGTTGTTTTCAGCAACCTTCCCAGAGCAAGTCACACAATTAACGCAAGAGCTGCTCAATAACCCTGTTGAAATACAAGTTCAAAGCAAAGACGAAAGCACCTTAGTACAGCGCGTATTTACGGTTAATAAAGGCGAAAAAACCACGGTTTTAGCGCATTTAATTAAGCAACACAAATGGCGCCAAGCACTTATTTTTGTAAACGCTAAAAAAGACTGTGAGCACCTAGCAGGTAAGCTTGAAAAGCGTGGTATTAACGCACAAGTTTTCCATGGTGATAAAGGCCAAAGTGAGCGTACTCGCGTAATAGAAAAATTTAAAGCCGGTGAAATAGAAGTACTTATTGCCACTGATATAGCAGCCCGTGGTTTAGATATTGCCAAACTGCCTGTTGTTATTAACTTTAACTTACCGCGCAGCCCCGCTGATTATATGCACCGTATTGGCCGAAGCGGCCGTGCCGGCGAAGTTGGTTTAGCGTTATCGTTAATTGATTATGAAGACTTTCATCACTTTAAAGTAATCGAGAAGAAAAACAAACTTCGTTTAGAGCGTGAAGAGGTAACCGGTTTTGCGGTAAACCAAGCGAACCTTGATGCGGCCCTTGCACTTAAAAACGAAAAGCCAATGGCAAAGCCTGAAGGCACAGGTAAGAAAAAGAAGAAAAAATCCAACCAAGAAGATGATGTATGGAGCGGCTGGCGCCGTAAGTAATTTAGCTGCCTGAACTAATCCATCTGAGCACTATTAAAAAACCCGTAATTAGCTTAACTAATTACGGGTTTTACATTTTACGGCTTTAGCCTAAAACGCGAGAACAACAGTTACAAGCTTAATGTTCGTGATCGTCTTCTTCCTCTTGCGCAATACCAAGCCAAGTAATTGAACTAGGAGCAAAAGTAAGCTCAACCTCACTTTCAATTTTTAAGTCTTCAAGGTGTACTTGCACAACGTGCTGAGCAATAGGGTCGGCTACATAAGCAAACTGACCATTTTGCGCCACTGTCATGCTAAAGCTCATGCCCTCTGGCATGGTTGATACATCTTGCTCGGTAATATCAACTTGGCCTTCAAGCTCCCAATGCATTTCGCCATCATGGTCGTGTGCACTAAATACATTTAAAAAGCCTAAGCTGTCTAATATTAAAAAGTGCTCGCCATGGGCAGAAAAAGAGTACGACACAGCACTTGCGCCATCGGCTAGTTGCCACTCTAGTTCTTCCATTTGTGCTGTTACAGGGTTAATAGTTACAATTACGGCTTCGCCGCCACCATGGCCAGACGCTACGCCAATAAAGGTCTCGCTATCTTCGTGGCCATAAATACTACCAATACGTAAATCGCCAACGGCTGCAATGTTCACTATTTTTTCAGCTTCGTATTCATCATCGTGCTGGTGGGCTAATAACACACCATCGCTACAGCCAAATACTACGTAGTCGTAGTTTTGTGCCGCCCCGTGTAAATCAGGACACGTAACTTCTAAGGTTTGTTCAAGCTCATATTCACCATCGTGAAAATGATAAACACCTACTTGATCTGGCAGTACTTTAGCAACCGATGTGCTTTCGCTGTCATCACGGCGAAGAGTTGATAATAAATGCTCACCGCGAGGCTCTGCTACACCGTGCATATTAATGTCGTAGCTAATACCCGGTAGTGTTGCTGTTGCGCTGGTTATGTCGTTATCTGTTAATACTTCAACAGAGGCAACCGTGCCTGAGTCTGCATCACCATCATAAAAAACAGCTAATTGGCCGTCATGTTTTACAAGGTGAGTAGGGCGGCTGCCACTTGTTAGCTCATAACTGCTAGCTGCTGGGCTTTGCTCATAGTCGTGTAAATGCTCGCCATGGTCTTCACGCCATAAACCACCATCAATAAAGCCTAAGTAATCTTGTGCGCGGCTTGCAATAACGGCATAACGAAAATCAGGTGATGATGATAGCGTGTTTGAATCATTCGTCAGGGTAAATGTTTCAAGTAAAGCGTTGTCATCTAGGTCATAAAAGCTGGCTTCGTTGCTATCGCCTGCAAGCACCGCTAATCTGCCTAATGAGTCAATTGTATAGCCATCATCATCGTCATGATCGTGCTCGTCTTCTACAACAATAGGATCTTTTTCTACAATATTGGTCTGGGCATCGCCACAGGCTGTAATAAATGTAGTGCTAATCGCCAGTGCAATAAGCTTTAATTTGTATAGTTTTTTCATGTTTATTTCCTTTAATTATAATTTTTTAATGCTTAAAAATAACCGCGAATACCTAGCGCAAAACTACGACCTGGACGTGGTGCTATATTTTTTACAAACGAGCTGTGCACGCGTGCTTCTGTATCTGTTAAGTTGGTGCCTCGCAGGTAAACAGACATATCTTGGTTTAATACTGAAAGGTCGTAAGAGATGCTTGCATCAACCAATGTGTAGCCGTCTGTTGCTGTTTCTTGTGGGGCTGTGCGGTCTTGCTTTTGATAGCGAGTAACGTGAATATGCGCACTTAATTTATCTGTTTGATAGCTTAACTCGCTACCAAAACGAAGTGGTGGAGTACGGGGTAAATCGCCGCCGTTTTTAAGGCGTGCACGAACGTAATCAGAGAATAAATCTACTTTAAATTCATCGGTTAATTGCCACGCAATTTGCGCTTCAAAACCATGTAAAATTACGTCGTCTGTTTTAAATAAATAAACCGGTAGTTCTGATGAATGGTCGTGTTCGTCAGCGCCTTCTTCTTCATCGCCATGGTCGTGGCCACTTTCAGCGAATAAACCGGTGTCTATTTGGTAATAGTAATTATCTACTTGGTTATAAAAGGCATTTAAAATAAAGCCAACATCACCTTGGGTTTTACGCAGGGTTAAATCGATATTATTGGCAGTTTCTAGGTCAATAGTTTGATCAGATAAACCTAAATGGCCGTCTTCATCTAAATCAAATAGTGCGCCTACTTCGTAAGTGCCAGTACCAATGTGCGGCCCAAACGATAACAACTCAGAAGCAGAAGGCGCGCGTTCAGAACGCGATACAGAAAGCCCTAAATTATAGTTAGGTGTAAAATCCCACACTACGCCTGCAGATAAACTGATTGGCGTAAATTCGTGCTCTACGTCAAATACACGAGTGGTTTCTGCGCTTTCTTCGTGGTCGTGATCATGCTCGTCAGCTTCTTGCGCTTCATCGTGTGCATGAGCGTCAATATTTGGCAGTAATACGTCGCCTGCTTCAATTGTTACACGCTCAATACGCCCACCTACTTGCACTAAAAAATCACCAAAGTGCCTTTCTTCCATTAGCGCTACAGCAAAGCTTTCGGTTTCTGATGGAGGAGTAAAGGCCTCTTCACCTTGTGCTTCAACATCGCTTTGTTTGTAATGAAAGCTAATGCCGCCATTCCACTCGTTAAATTGGTTATGTAGTAGGTCTATACGAAATTCGTTTGTTTCGTTTTTAAATGTGGTGCCTACAGCGCCACCTTCAATTTCAGCGTGTTCGTAGTCGGTGTGGCCAACGCGCAGGTTTACTTTGTTTAGCCATTTATTATCTAGGTTGTACTCACCTAATAATTGCACTTTAGTTTGCTCTAAATCAGCAAATACGCTTTCTTCTTCGTCGCTGTGCTCTTCCTCTTCATCGCCGTGGGTATGGCCCGGAATACCGTATTGACGATTAAATTGCTCTAGTGCTAAGCCAATAAAGCCGTTATCCATTAAGTAGCTAGCGCCAACAGTAAAACCGTCAGACTCTTCATTACTGTTTTCAACTTTGTAATCGCCACGATGCTCTTCACCGTCGCTATCTATATCTGCGGCTACAGGTACCTCGTAGTCATCGGCTTCACGCCAAAACGCATCGGCATAAAAAGCTACCGAGTCTGTGCCTGTGGTGGCATTAAACGAGGCCACTTTTTGGTTATCAGCAGAGTTATGCTCTACGTTCCATTCGCCGCGTGTTGTACTGTCGGTTGGTACGCGGTTATCTACCACATTTACTACGCCACCAATGGCGCCACTGCCATAAAACAGTGTTGCAGGGCCGCGTAATACTTCAATTTGTTGTGCGGTAGACGCTTCTGATGCAACAGAATGATCGGGGCCAACGCGCGACACATCACTTACATCAAGGCCATTTTGAGTAATAAGTACACGCGGCCCGCTTAAGCCACGAATAATAGGTGTGCTGGCTACTTTACCGTGAAAATTTGTATTAACACCTGGGAGTTTTTCAAGGCTATCGCCAAGGGTTGCAGCTTGTTGTCGTCTTAGTTGTTCGCCAGATAAAACACTAACAGGTGAGGCAGATTCCATTGCCGACATATGAATAGGGGTTGCTTCAATATCAATAACTTCAATAGGCGAGCGCTTTAAATTAAACGTAACCGATTGGTTTTCATCATTAGTTATTGTTATATCGCGATGAAGGTGGGCATAACCTGGCGCCACAATATGAAGCTCTTTTAAGCCATTGCTTAGCTCTGCTATTACAAATTTACCGTTTTCGTTGGTGGTTACTTTAAGGTCTGAGCCTTCAACTTCTACCGTTGCATTGGTAACTACTTTCCCTTTGTTGTTTAAAACAACGCCTTCAATTGTGGATGCCAGCACACTTGCAGGTAATAAAGCTGCAATGAGAACAGCTAGTTGTGGTCTACTTTTCATTTGACTACCTTGTATAATGTTATATTATATCAATTGTGATGTATAATGTTATATTATATCAATAGTTGGTTTGGTTAAAATTACGCACAGTATGTAATTAGGGTTATTACCAGGGAAATAAAAAGAGCTTAAGCATATTGGGGTTAGATTAGAGGGAATGATGAATAAGCAGCAAATTCAAAAAACAATTCAATTTGCAAATACACAGTGTGAAAACGTTGATAAAAAGCTAACAAAAAAGCGTCAGCAAGTATTAGAAATTTTACTAAATGCAAATAAACCTTTATCAGCTTACGAAGTAAAAAATCAGTTTAATAAAATAATGGACTCTTCAATTGTTGCGATGTCTGTTTATCGAATTTTAAATGTATTGGAGTCGGTTAATTTAGTACACCGATTGAAGTCTGAAAATAAATATATGCCATGCAGTCATGCTGATGGCGGTTGTCATCACCAGTTATCAATATTTTTAATTTGTAATTCGTGTCACACCGTAAGTGAAATAAATGAAACAGATGAATTAGTAAGGTCGTTATTCAAGAAAGTACAAGCAACTGGTTTTTCACCAACCACTTCACAACTCGAGATATCGGGGACGTGCGACGAGTGCCAGCACAGTACATCAAAGTTAATAGAAAAGTGAGATTAGAAATGAGATCAAATCAAAGTGTAATGGATAGGCTTGCTATAGGGCTTTCTGTATTGTGCACAGTGCACTGTTTTGCAACGCCTATTTTATTATCGCTACTACCTAGTATTGGTGCGCTTGAGCTTAATAGTGAGCAATTTCACTTTTGGATTTTAGTTGCTGTTATACCTACAAGTTTACTTGCGTTGAGCTTGGGTTGTAAAAAGCATAAACGTTTGCGTTATATCTCCTTTGGCGTAGTGGGTATTACATTAATGCTGGTTGCTGTGACTTTAGGGGAGTCGCTTTTTGGCGAGGTAGGTGAAAAAGGCTTTACTCTCCTTGGTTCGGCATTTGTAGCTGTTGCTCACTGGTTTAATTACCAACAGTGCCTTAAAAAAAGTGACGATAATTGCCCATGCTCAAGCACTCAAGCCGCTTAGCGTTATCAGTGCTACAAACAACTAACATGTAGCACTGCCTTTTTAAGTCTTAGTGTTTATTTTTTAATAGCCTAAGGCTAAAAGTGAGTTAAAGTAGTCATTTAATATTGGCTTAGGTTAATTAATATAGTGAATACTGCTTTAAAATCTTTAGTATTACTTTTCGCTTTCATGTGTTTTAAATTAAGTGCAAATACGCCTTACGAAATTCCTAGAAGTAGCGTTATTCAACTAACCGAACTGTCCAGTAAGCGCGCTTATCCTGTTTACATTCAATTGCCTAAGTCATATAAAAATAAGCTAAATAAAACATATCCCGTTATTTACTTAACCGATGCGCCGTACACGTTTCCTATAGTGGCAGGGGCAACACGATTTCCTATGAATACCGGAAAAATGCAGCAGGCGATTATTGTCGCCATAGGTTACGAAAAAGGCTCTATTGGATCAGCTAGTCGAATAAGAGACTACACACCTACCTTTGCAAAAGATTGGAAAAAACAAACAGGTAATGCGCAAGGCCATATTCAGTTTATTAAAAACACTGTGTTTCCTTATATTGAGCAAAACTACCGAGCTAGTCACACTCACAAAACCTACATAGGTAACTCGCTAGGCGGCTTATTAGGTGCCACTATTTTATTTACAGAGCCCGATTTATTTAGCCATTATATTATTGGTAGCCCGTCTGTTTGGTTTGATAGCAACGCAGTCTTAGCACTACAAGTAAATAAGCCTAAAGTGCCTATAAAAGTTTATATATCGGTGGGAGCAAAGGAAACCCCAGCCTTTGAAGGACAAAATATGGTTGAGGGTGCCAAGCAATTGGTACAAAAAATTAATGCACTTAACAGTAACAATATACAATTAAAAAGTGTGGTTATTGAGGGCGCTAGCCATGCAACAGCATTTCCTACTACAGCAATACAAGGGCTTGATTGGTTGCAATAAAATCACAACCAATAACGCTAAGTGTTTTTGAGTTCATTTTTCCAGCTTACCAGTACTTCAATAAATTCTGGGCCTATACCACAGCAGCCGCCAATAATACTTGCGCCCAGGTTGTGCCATTTTTTTGCAAAGTCTAGGTATTCTGAAGGTGAAATATCGCGATACGCTTGTGAGCCTTGATTGGCTTGATAGTCATGGGCAATAGGTGTAAAGCCGTTTGCAAAGGCGCCCAACGCCACGGTTTTATTAAGCTTCGATAATACCTTATTAGTATCTAGCAAGGCTTGTTCTATTACTTCGGGGATCGAGCAATTAAATAAAATACCAGCAATATTGTATTCAAGTAGTTCTGTTATGGCGTCAGTTACTAATTCACCCGAGCGCAGGGTTGCTTGTTCGCTAACTTCATCATTTAACGTAAATGCGTAATAGCATGGTTTGTTTGAATTTTTAAGTACACTTGCCATTACATGTGCTTCTTCAATGCTTGAAATAGTTTCGCAAATCCATAAGTCTACATGCTCGTTTTGTGCGTCATAAAGTGTATTTAAAATAGTAAAACCACGTTTAGGTTCAAATAGCTCCGGGCGGTAAGAGCCAAATACCGGCGGAAGCGAACCTGCTACCATTACATTTTGCTGTGCACTTTGAGCTGCTTTTTTTGCAATGATTGCAGCTTGATTGGCAAGCGCGGCACCTTGTGAATTATATAGCGCTTCGCCCAAATGAAACGGTACACATGCGTAACTATTTACAGTAATTACTTCAGCACCAGCGTCTATAAACCCAGTGTGTGCTTGTGTGACAAAGTTTGGCGCTTCTATAAGTGCTTGTGCACTCCAAAGGGGTTGCGTAAACGGAGCACCAATGCGCTTAAGTTCGCGCCCCATGCCACCATCTAAAATAATTACTTTATTCATAATAAGCTTCCGCTGTTCTATATAATATGGCGTCATTCAAACATGTTTTGCTTAAAAATATAGTGAAACTTCATCAGGTTTAACATGAAAAAAGCTCAATACTTTTTAATAGATACAAAAAAAGCGACTGCCCAAAGGAGTCGCTTACTTTTAAATAAGGTTTAACTTATTTGTAAAACGCTTCTACCTTGCCTTTTACTTTCATAAGTAATGGCTGGCCGCGGCGATCTAACGCTTTAGGTGCTGCTACTTTAATCCAACCTTCGCTAATGCTGTACTCTTCAACGTCAAAACGTTCTTTGCCGTTAAGTGTAATACCAATTTCATGTTCAAAAACTTCTTCTACATAAAATTTGCTGTGTGGATTAATAGAAAGTTGGTCAGGTAATTCAGGTTTATTTGTATCAGTCATAATAGGGATCTGCATAGAATATATTGTGCGCTATTGTAGGCAATACAGGAGTTATGCTCAAGCAAGACTGAAATAAATGTTTGAAGGGGCTTTAGTAATACTGATAGAAGGTAATTAAGGGAGTAATAAATGCGTTAAAAAACGCATTTATTTAAAACATGTTAAATGCTAACAATGTTCTCAGCTTGTGGGCCTTTTTGACCTTGAGTAACAGTAAACTGTACACGTTGGCCTTCAGCAAGGGTTTTAAAACCGTCGCCAGAGATTGCGCTAAAATGTGCAAACACATCAGGGCCAGACTCTTGCTCGATAAAACCAAAACCTTTTGCTTCGTTAAACCATTTTACTGAACCAGTAGTTGTAGTAGACATAATATGTATCCTAAAAAATTAATATAAGTGTGCCTGAAAAGAGGCGATTGAGCCGGAAAAAATAGTTAACTTGAGGATAACGCGCAGGATTATTACTAAAACAACGGGGTACTAACAAATAAAACAAAACTTCTTTCAAACTAGTATTCAAAATGGGTTATTGCTAACCCATTTAATTGTTTAGCAATTAGATGCTAACAATGTTCTCAGCCTGTGGGCCTTTTTGACCTTGAGTAACAGTAAACTGTACACGTTGGCCTTCAGCAAGGGTTTTAAAACCGTCGCCAGAGATTGCGCTGAAATGTGCAAACACATCAGGGCCAGACTCTTGCTCGATAAAACCAAAACCTTTTGCTTCATTAAAAAATTTAACTGTACCAGTTGTTGTATTAGACATAATAGATCCTAAAAATAAATAAAAGTGTGCCCTAAATAGGCAATTTAACAGGAAGAAAACGTGCATTTAACTGAGGATAACGCGAAGGATTATTACTAATATCAACGAGGTACTTACAAATAAACTGGGTTTTCATCAACCCGATGCCGAGCAGGATAACAGCATGTTTGATAATACACCAAGCTTTATTGTCATTTTATTTTTTAGCCTTAGAAAGAATTAAATTAAAAAGCCGTGTTTAACATGGTGTATATTGATCTTAAAATTTACGGCTTAAACCTTTTTTATTCAGTTAGTTAAAGAATATAAAGCCCAGTATTAATAACGCTATCCACACAGTTTCAGCCACAATTAAAATAATGGGTTTTATGCCCACCTCGGTGAGTTTTCCTAAGTTCGTTTTCATGCCAATGGCGGCAATAGCGGTAATTAAAAAGAATTTTGACAGTTCATTAGCGCTTTCGAGTAATACGTTCGGCAGCGAAAAACAGCTATTAATTACCATTAAAATAACAAAGCCAATTAAAAAGCCAGGCACTTTAGGTAGGTCGCCTTTATTGCTTTGACTAGAGCGATTAATTATAACCATCATAATAAGTACGACAGGCAGTAACATAGCAACGCGCACAAGTTTAGTTAGCGTGGCAATGTCGCCGGTTTCTGGCGATACCGAATAGCCCGCGCCCACAACTTGGGCTACATCGTGTATGGTGCCGCCTAAAAATACCCCTGCGTTGTGAGCATCAAATTCTAGGTAATTAACAATAATTGGGTAGAGAATCATAGCAATGGTCGACATAGCCGTTACACCAATAACGGTGAGCAAGGTGTCGCGCTCTTTGTGTTCGCTGTTGGGCATAATTGACGAAATAGCCAGTGCTGCCGATGCCCCGCAAATAGCCACAGATCCGCCAGTTAAAGCACCAAAGCGTTTTTGCAGGCCAAATACGCGGGCAAGTATTACCCCTAAAATAATAGTGGTGAATATAGCACCTGCTAGCATAAGCGCGGTTTGCCAACCCAGTGTAATTAAATCACCTAAGGCAATACGCGTGCCCAGTAACACAATACCGACTCGCAAAATGGTAGAGCCGGTAAAGTCGATCCCTTTTGCGCAAGGGCTGTCACTTTGATACAAAAACGATACCGCCATACCTAGCAATAAAGCAAACAACATAGCGGGTGCGCCGTAATGTTCACTTAAAAATAAGGCTGCAAGCCCCGTCATCGCTGCAATACTTGCGCCTTGCCAAAGTGGCGATACATACGCTTTTAACGCATTGCTTACTCGCAGCATTAGGCGTTAGCTGCAGTTAATGCAACAAGCACTTGGCGCTTTCGCTCGCCAGTAAATGGGCGGCGGCCATGCATAGCCATTTCGTTATCAACCAGTGCTACATCGCCATCTTGCCAGGCTAAGTCAAAGGTAAACTCTTTTGATAGCTCAACAATTTTATCAAGCCCTGCTTTAGGAATCGCACTGCCATCGCCAAAAGTAATGGCAACCGATGGGTTTTCGCGCACGCCCTTCCAACCCATGTAAGCAGCAATAAGTTGGTTATAAAAAACCTGTACGCCATTTTCAAGCGTGACTACCGCAGGTAATACCGGGGTAATTGCTTTTAAAGAACCATCTTCTAGCCACTCCCACTCGTAGCCTAACTCGGTAAGTTTGCTGTGCGCTTCGTCTTTATTTTGTACGCTGAGTGTACTTTTCCAACTGCGGCCTTGGCCCGATGTTGCATCATCGGCTGCAGGCATGTAAGTCGTGTACTTTAAGCCTTTTTGTTCAAAGTCATCGGCTAATTGGCTATCAAATTGCTTTAAAGCGCTAAATAATTTATCTGAGCGGCAAAGCGGTGTCGCGCCGCCTTTTTCTGCTGCCGATTTACAAAAAAAGAACAGCTTACTTGGTGAAATAGGTGTTTGCGCCATTTCGTGATGAAGGTAAATCTCGACATCTTTGGGTGCTTCGTTAGCAGTAAATACACGCTCGGTAAAATTAATACGTACCGCGTTAGATAACGACTCTTGATAAGTGAAGTTATCGTAGTCAAACCCTGCTGAAAATGTATCAAAGGTTTCAGCGCTATTAATCGGAAAGCCACGAAACAGCACAGCACCTGAGCTACGCAGTTTGGTTTCTAGCTCAGGTTTATTTGCTCGAATGAAAGCCACCGCCTCTTCAACGGTGCTGGCGTTATTATTATTAACCACAATGCACGGAAAAACCGAGTCATCAAAGGTTAATTGAGTAGGCACTGCGGCGTAGTTAAGTTCGGTAGCTGACATGGTATTTTCCTAATCGTAAATAGGGTGAAAACGGTTAAACGCAGCTTCACAAAAATGACCTGGGTCATTAAAGCGGCGGTTAATATTAAGTGCAGAAATATCGGCCATTTCTTGTTTATTGAGCTCAAAATCAAATAGCGATAGGTTTTCTGTCATGCGTTCAAGTTTTGATGTTTTAGGGATGATGGCAGTGCCGCGTTGCACGCCCCAGCGCAGCACAACTTGTGCTGGTGTTTTACCATGGCTTTGCGCCGCAGCTTTCACTACGCTTTGCTCAAGCACAGACTCTGTTTGATCTGCCATTTCAAGCTCTAGGTACGAAAGCGCGCCCAGTGGAGAAAAGGCGGTTACTGGAATGTCGTACTGTTTTGCAAGCCTTACTAAGCGCTCTTGCGTTAAGTAAGGGTGTGATTCAATTTGCAGCATAGCGGGTTTAATGGTGGCGTAGGTCATTAAATCGTGGAGTAATGCGCTTGAGTAATTACATACACCAATGCGTTTTGCTTTGTTGTTATGTACTTGCTCTTCCATTGCTTGCCACGTTAAATGTAGGGGTACTTTTGCCAACTCCATGTGTGGGTTTTGGGCATCTGGGTCTACAAACCACTCTGGCGGATAGCGTGTTTCGATTGGTACAAAGGTTTGCGCAATCGGAAAGTGAATTAAATATAGGTCGAGGTAGTCGAGCTTTAAATCGCTGAGTGTTTTATCAATAGCAAGCTTTACATGCTCGGGCGCATGAAAGGTATTCCAAAGTTTTGACGTTATCCATAGCTCTTCTCGGGTGCACAGGCCGTCGTTAATTGCTTGGGCTATGCCATCGCCAACCTGTTCTTCATTACCGTAGTCTGCGGCACAATCAAGATGGCGGTAACCCGCTTTAATGGCTTGATACACCGTTTGCGCGCAATCTTCTTGTGCTACTTTCCATAAACCGAACCCGACTGGCGGGATGTTATTTAATGAACTCATTGGGAATTCCTGTTAAAATTGCATAATGACTTTGGTCTTGTATAAGACATAAGTTATTATACGAATCTAACAGTGTCAACACTGTGCGCACCGCTAGGTGTTAAAACAGCGAATTAAAAAAGCTGCAGATAGCAAAAAGGCAGCGATTGCTGCCTTTAAAAAATATTTAATAAGTGTGCGCTAATATGAATAATTAGCGGTTAAACGCGGTGAGTTAATCAAGTTCAATTTGGTAGTGGTAATGATCGCTTCTGCACTTACTTTGGCGATATTCAATACGTTTACCTTCAATCGATTCTGTAATGCGCGACACTAATAACAGTGGATCGCCAGTTTTAATTGCGAGCATTTTTGCATCAGTTTCGTCGGCTAATACCGCTTTAATACTGTCTTGGGTTTTGTGCACGGTTTGATTAAATTTGGTTTGGTAGTAGTGGTACAATGTATGCGGAATATCACTACTTTGATGTATATCAGGAAAGTAGCTTTGTGGAAGGTATATAGTTTCGCTCATACAAAATTCGTTATCAAGAATACGTCTGCGCACAAGCTTAGTGACTTTGTCTTTTTTATTAAGTTGCAGGGCTTCAATCACATCGAGTGGTGCAGGGCAAAGCTCAACCGATAACAGCTCTGCCTTGGGTAAATCGGCACCTTTACCGTCGGCTTGCAGTGGGAAAAACCTAAAAAGTGCGTCTTGCGCGGTATGCTCTGATACAAACGTACCTACACCTTGTCGGCGGGTGACTATTTTATCGTCGGTTAGTAAGTTGAGCGCTTTACGAACTGTGCCTTGGCTTACATTAAATTCTTCAGCAAGGCGAAACTCGCTAGGTAATGCTTCGCCGGGTACCCAGCGTCTTTCAACAATGAGCTGTTTAATATAATCAGCCACTTGTAAGTAAAGCGGTTGAAAAGCCAAGCTTGGGCCACTTAATTTGTGATCAAACATAGAGTTACTCATTGTTATTTACCGTTAAATTTAGTCCACCTGTAGTTATAACATAGGTGGTACTTTTTACGCATCTTTGCGTGCTATCAGTTAATTGTGAGCTATTGTATTACAGCTTGTTTTTACATTATGCCTAAAAACAAATCGTTACACTACAATAGCGCATCCCAAGGAAATTTAAAGTGTTCAGTATTTCATTCGAACTTATACTAGTTATGGCGCTTTGCTTAAGTGCAGCCACACTATTGCAAACACTCAGTGGGTTTGGTTTTGGGCTTTTAGTGGTGGCAAGTTTTACGCTACTAGATGTATTACCACTAACGGCAACCACGTTTTTAGTGAGTTTATTAGGACTTGTTAATTCAACCACCGTGGTGGTTAAAAACCGCAGCGCAGTAAAAGTACCCGAACTAAAACTCATGTTGTATACGGGCATGCCACTAATGTTGTTAGGATTTGTTTTACTTGAATATATGTCGGCGCATTTAACCCAGTTTTTAAATTTTATATTGGGCATTAGTATTTTATTGTGCTGCGCTTTAATGCTTATAAAACGAAAGCGAGCCGATAGGCAAAGTCGTCCCCGTTCTTTTTTAATTGCAGGCGGGGTAAGTGGTTTACTGGGCGGATTGTTTTCAACGTCGGGACCACCGCTTGTATTTCAGTGCTATAAACAAGCTTGGTCTATTGAAGCAATTCGTAGTACGTTACTTGCGGTGTTTACCATTGGTGGCATAGTACGAGTGGGTATTGCTTTATTTGGCACCTTACCCAATCTTGATATTATGTTTTTAATTGCGGCTGCGATTCCTTTAGTATTACTCGTGACTCATTTTTCAAGACGATTAACCCCATACGTAGATGCAAAATGGATACGTATTATTGCTATAACGCTACTGGGTGTAAGTGGTATATCGCTGGTGGCTACCTCGGTGGCTACCCTAGTCTAAAGTGAGGGCTGTTAATTAATTAAAGTTAAGTTTATTTACATTGACATAGGGATCACAATTATTTAACTTGTGTCTTATACAAGACTATAGTTGGTAAGGAACTCCCATGAATGCATTTGAATTACGTGAGCCAGACTGGAACGCAATAGAACCAGCACGCTTAATTGCAGAGCCTGTATTACAAGGTCATGTGCTGATTTTACCGACTCAATTTGGTGAGGTAAGCGTAACAATAAGCCAGTTTGGTTTACGTTTAAATGCAGGCATAACGCAAGATCACGCGTTTAATATACTCAATGCCACTCCTAATGAGTTACCGCTATTACTTAATAAATTAGACCAAGGCTTTGAAGTCACTGCCGGCGACTACCGCTTAGATTTTTACAGCGACCCATTTCATTTTAAGCTTTATAAAAACGATAAATTAGTACAGCAATCAGCAACCGATGGCCACTTTGTGCGCCAGCATCGTTTACCACCATTGGCTAAAACCGATAACGGCTGGATTTTAAGCCTAGAGCTTAATTACGACGAAGCCGTATACGGCCTTGGCGAAAAGTGGGGCAAGCTTGATAAACGCGGCCAACTGATTCGCTCATACAATCACGATGCACTGGGCGTAAATGCCGAAAAATCATATAAAAATACGCCATACGCTTGGAGTCCAGAGGGCTGGAACTTATTTGTACACACGCCGGCGCCAGTTACACATGGGGTAGGTTACGCGCTTTGGTCGCAACGTGCTTACGTGTGTTTAGTAGAAGACGACGCGCTAGATGCCTTTTTATACCAAGAGCAAACGCCTGCACAAAGTATTAATCGCTACTGCGAGCTAACCGGTTTTGCACCGGTACCACCGCAGTGGAGCTTTGGGGTTATTTTATCAAAAGCATATTACAAAGACGCCGACGAGCTATTAAGTGTCGCCCGCGAAGTCCGCGCTAAAAATATGCCGTGCGATGTAATAACCCTCGATGGCCGTGCATGGCAAGACACCGACACCCGCTTTGCCTTTGAATGGGATCCAACACGTTACGCCGACCCAAAACCTGTGCTTGATGAACTAAAAGCCATGGATTTTAAAATTTGTGTGTGGGAATACCCGATGATCTCGGTTAACAACCCATTATTTACAAAAGCGGCCGAAAACGGTTGGCTAATAAAAGACAAACGCACAGGTAAAGCGTATCAATACGAGTGGGATTTAAGCCCATTTGGCGAAGTACTTACGCCATTACCTGAGTCGGGAATTTTAGATTTTACACACCCCGATGCTTACCAATACTGGCTCGAATCGCACAAGCCGCTGTTTGAGCTTGGCGTAGATATGATAAAAGCAGACTTTGGCGAACAGCTAGAAGACGAAAATATGGTATCGCACAGTGGCGACAGCGGTATTAGGCTGCACAACGTTTACAGCATGTTGTACAACCGCTGCGTTTATGAAGCCGCCGAAAAATACTGTAAAACAGGGCCATTTTTGTTTAGCCGATCTGCATGGACGGGCAGTCAACGTTTCCCTTCACAATGGGGCGGCGACCCACAAGCCGATTGGCAAGGGTTAGCAGCGAGTATTCGCGGCGGCTTAGCGTGGGGAATGTCGGGCGGGCCATTTTTTGCAACCGACATTGGCGGATTTTATAAAGACACCCGCGATGCCGAGCTTTATGTACGCTGGGCACAAGCATCGGTATTTAGTGCGCATATGCGTTTACATGGTATTGGCCCACGCGAACCCTGGTCATACACCGAGCAAGCAAGTGACGCGGTATTTGCAGCACTTAAATTACGCTATCAGTTAATTCCGTATTTACAAGCGTGCGCAGAACAAGCGCAGCAAACAGGGCTGCCTATTCAGCGTGCTATGGCACTGGCATTTCCTGATGACGTACTGGCACATAGTTTTGATCAGCAATTTATGTGCGGCGAAAAACTCCTTGTGGTGCCATGTGTTGTACCTAACGGTAAAGTTAAATTTTATTTACCACAAGGCGAGTGGCTGAGCTTTCCTGATGGGCAAACGTACCAAGGCGGTAAGTATTACGAAGACACACTTGAGCTTACACAAATGGCCGTATTTATTCGTAAAGGCGATACGCTCATGCTCGGCCCAGATGTTCAACACACAGAACAAAATATGAGCCAGCTAACAGCATGGCCAAAATAAAACTCGGTAAATAGCAAACACACACAACACACGTAACACACAATAATAAAGATATTAGCTTACTTTTTACCGAGTAAAGTAAGCTGAAAGGGGCGCAAGATGGAAGGTATGAACATTACCATGACACTGCTATCGTGCTTGGCGTTTATGGCGCTAGTAGGATATATCTCGTACCAAAAAACCAAAGGGGAAGTTAACACCCAAGACGGCTATTTTTTAGCGGGGCGTGGTTTAACAGGTACGTTTATAGCGGGGTCAATGATCCTCACTAACTTATCGGCCGAGCAACTTATTGGCCTTAATGGCTCAGCGTATGGTTACAATCTCAGTTCAATGGCATGGGAAGTAACCGCAGGTATTTCTACCATTATTATGGCGCTGATCTTTTTACCACGCTATTTAGCTGGGGCATTTTCTACCTTACCCGAGTTTTTACGGGATCGTTTTGACGATACCGTACGCCGCATGACGGTGATCTTATTTATGGTAGGGTACTGCTTTATTACTATTCCTTCGGTTTTGTACTCAGGATCAATTGCCGTACTTAGGCTGTTTGATGTCCCCGCCTTGTTAGACATGAGCTACCAAGCAAGCCTTATTGTTACCATTATTATTGTTGGCTCCGTTGGCGCTATTTACGCGGTATTTGGCGGTTTAAAGGCAGTTGCCGTATCTGACACCATTAACGGTGTTGGGTTACTTATTATTGGTATTTTAGTGCCAACACTTGGGCTTATTGCCCTAGGTGACGGCAGTTTTGCCGATGGCCTAAGCACACTTGTAAATACCGATACCGAAAAGCTCAACGCCATTGGTAGCAGTGAAGATCCCGTGCCATTTGGCACCATTTTTACCGGTATGATCCTCGCTAATTTATTTTATTGGGGCACCAATCAGTACGTGATCCAGCGAACATTGGGCGCTAAAAATTTAGTTGAAGGCCAAAAAGGCGTGTTGTTTTCAGGGTACTTTAAAGTGCTAGTACCGTTTATGATGATGATCCCAGGGGTTATTGCGTACCACCTTTATAAGCACGAAAGCCTACAAACCATTGATTTAGCCTACCCACACTTAGTGAAAGATGTACTGCCTCAGTACTTATCTGGGTTCTTTTTAGCCGTATTATTAGGGGCTGTATTTAGCTCGTTTAATTCATTACTAAATAGCGCCGCAACGCTGTTTTGTTTAGATGTTTACAAACCTATGAAAAAAGACAAAGTAAGCGACGAAAAGCTCATTAAAGTGGCCAAAATAACCAGTATTGTTATTGCTGTTTTGTCGTTTATAACCGCGCCATTACTCATGTTTGCACCCGAAGGCTTATGGCACATTATTCGAATATTTACCGGTTTTTATAACATTCCGGTCATCACAATTGTGTTAGTGGGTTTATTTACTCGTAAAGTGCCTGCATTGGGCGCTAAAGTGGCGATTATTTTTCATGTTATTGCCTACACGCTACTTAAATTTGTGTGGGATGTTGATATTAACTTTATCCATATTTACGCCATTTTATTCTTTATTGAATTGGCAATAATGCTAGGAATTGGTTACTACAAGCCACTTGCAAAACCGTGGCAATTTACCCGCAAAGCTGAAGTTAACTTAAATCCATGGAAATACGCACTGCCGTGCGCCATTGTATTGGTTAGCTTAATAGTGAGCTTATATATTGTGTTTTCTCCTTTAGGCCTAGTTGGCGGTACCAGTGTTTATTTTGTGCCTAGCCTAATTACTGTTTGGACATTAGCTGCATTGTTTAGCTGGTGGAGCGTGCGTCGTTGGCATATGCGATACGAAAACAGCCTTGCCCATATAGGTGTCACAAAGGCCGTATAAACACAGGTTATAACCACTATACGTGATTTTAAATCACATTTTATTCACATAATGTTTGCATTACGAAGTTTGATTGTTTAAATTTGTAGCTCTTATATAAGATATAAGAGCTAGTAAAGAAAATACTTAATACACACTGTCACCGTAATTTAGCAAGCCACACAATTGCTAGCGCGGTACCACACAGCACACACGCACAATATGGAGAATGACATGAGAGCTAAAAAGTCTATCTTAAGCTTGGCTGTCTCGTTAGCAATGACAACTGGTTTAGCTGTTAGCGCGCAAGTTAATGCTGCGCAAGAACAAGCAAATCAAACGCAAGCGGAACAAGAACAGCAAAATAATAAAAACGATTCATTTGAAAAAATAGTGGTGACATCGCAAAAGCGCACGCAAAGCTTAAACGAAGTGCCGGTTGCCGTATCGGTGCTAAATAGCGATCAAATTAATTCAGCGTTTGCTAATAATATGGAAGGTTTACAATCGCTTGTGCCGTCTGTGAGCTTTAGAAAAGGCACCACAACCCGTAACTCGGCGCTCACCGTGCGTGGTATTGGTACAATTTCATTTAGTATTGCTGCCGAGCCAAGTGTGGCAACGGTTGTTGATGGCGTAGTACTTGGCCGCTCTGGTCAAGCCTTTGCCGATTTATACGATGTAGACCGTATTGAAGTATTACGTGGCCCACAAGGCACATTATTTGGTAAAAATGCCTCTGCGGGTGTGGTAAATATTACAACAAAAGATCCGTCTTACGACACTACCGGCAGTATAGAAACCTCGTTTTATCAAGATAACGAATACCGTTTTAAAGGCGTTGTAAGTGGCGGCTTAAGCGACGACTTAGCAGCAAGCTTAACCGTATTTAAAGGTAAGTTTGATGGCTACATAGATAACGTATACAACAACGAAAAAGTAAACGGCTACGACCGCGAAGGTGCACGAGCTGTATTTAAGTACGAGCCAACCGACGATCTAACCGTTAAATTTATTGCAGAATACTACAACGCCGATGACGACTGTTGTGCCGATTTAGAAGGCCTACCTAGTGGTCGTAACCCAGATTCACAAGCCGTACCAAACAGTAACGGCATTGTTGATGGCATTGCTGACATAGACCTAGATCAGCGTAAAGTTGACCACGACTATGAGTCGCGCACAATAGATAAACACAGCGCGTTTTCAGTACAAGTTGATAAAACCATTGGCGACCACACGTATACATCAATTACTGCACAGCGCTCGTGGGATAATACCGAGTTTCGTGAAGGCGACTTTACTTCTATTGCTGGCGACAGCAATCAACCCGTATTTGGTGCACCCTTTCAATTGCACGATATTGGCGAGCAGCAATGGGATCAGTTTTCTCAAGAGTTTCGTGTAACCTCTAATTTAAGCGGGCCATTTAACTACGTGGCCGGTTTATTTTATTGGAACATGGACTCACAACGTAACTTTACCCGCGATGCCAGTTGCCAAAATAACGCAGGCCAGTTAGATAGCGCCATGGCGTTTTACGCGCAAAATAACTTATCGGGTGCAGAGCTAGACGCAGCACTTGCCGACTTAGATGGCTACGCACAAGGCTTAGGCGTTAGCTGTAATGCGAACGATATTGTGTCGGCTACGGCATACATGAGTACCGAGTTTAACAACTGGGCAGCCTTTGCCGACGGTACTTACGAGTTATCTGACGATTTAACCATGCTATTTGGTCTGCGTTATACCGACGACGAAGTATCGTACACGCACCGCCGTGTCAGCAATGATGTATATGGCCGTCGTGGTGTGGGTGTACGCCCTGCAACATTAAATACTGACGAACAGGGTAAAGCTGAAGAAACTAACGTATCGGGCCGTTTAGGTATGCAATACGATTTAGGCGATGGCCAAATGGTATACGGTACTTACTCGCAAGGTTACAAAGGGCCTGGCTTTAATATTTACTACAACTTTAATCCTGACAACGACGGCCGCGAAATAGCGCCTGAAGAGTCTGACGCGTTTGAACTTGGCTATAAGTATGCAAGCAGCGACTTTGTGTTTAACTTTGCAGTATTTAAAACCGAGATTGAAGGTTTCCAAGCAAACAACTTTGATTGTTCAGACGGCACCTGTATTACACGTTTAACAAACGCAGGCGACGTAAGCACACAAGGTGCAGAAGTTGACTTTATGTGGGCAGCAACCGATGCGCTAACGCTAACAGGTGGTATTGCTTATATTAAAGCCGAAATTGACGAATTTAACTGTCCGCCAGAAGTGGCCGCAGGCTCGTGTACTGACCGCTCAGGGCTAGATGTTCCATTTTCGCCAGACTTAAAGTACTCATTAAGCGCCGATTACTTTATTGAAACCGAACATGGCTTTAACGTGCACGTAAATGGCTCGTACATATACACTGACGAGCAATACTCTGACCTACCTAATAATGTAGGTGAGTTTAACCCTGCAGCCTTATTACCTGATTACGGTATTTTAAATGCAAGCGTAGGTTTATCGTTTAAAGACGATGCCTTCAGAGTATCGCTTATTGCTAAAAACTTAACCGACGAAAGCTATGCAACAACCTACAGTGGCGATAACTTCCGTTACCAAATCCCGCGTGATGCAGAGCGTTACTTTGGGGTGTCGTTTAAGGCGCGCTTTTAATAGTTAAAAATATTTTCCCTTGTATAACAACAAGCGTAGCGTTAAACCGCTGCGCTTTTTTGTGTCTTATTTTTGTCAATCTTTGGTCACTTTTTCTTCATTAAAACGTCCTTTATTAGTCATATGTATTTTCTATAGTGCAGCAGTTACTTATTTGAGGTTTTAGCTTCAAGCAAAAATAACCACTACATAATGGGAATAATAAAGGATGAAAATTAAAAAAGTCGCTGCGGCGGTTGGGCTAACATTTATGTTAAGCGCCGCTAGCCATGCCAATGTGTTACCACAAAGCCAAACAGATAATAACTGGTATACAAACGCACAAACTACGTTAGCTACTAAAAATACTCAGGCACAAAGTGCACAAGTTACAAAAGCAAAAAACGTGATTTTATTTGTGGGTGACGGCATGGGTATTTCTACCCTAACGGCAGCACGTATTTTAAAAGGCCAACGAGCAGGTAACCCAGGTGAAGAAGGCTATTTAAGCTTTGAAGAATTTCCATACTCTGCGCAAGTTAAAACGTATAACGTAGATGCGCAAACGCCGGATTCTGCAGGCACAATGACCGCAATGATCTCAGGTGTTAAAACCGATGTAGGTGTAATCGGTGTAGACGAAGACATTGAACGTGGTGTGTGTTCAACGGTTGCAGGTAACGAGCTTTTAACCGCAACAGAACTAGCTGAAATTAAAGGCCTAGCAACCGGTGTTATTTCAACAGCGCGTATTACCCATGCAACGCCAGCGGCCACGTATGCTAAATCGGCAGACCGTAACTGGGAAGATATTTCAGATATGCCAGAGGGCTCAGAAGGCTGTGAAGATATTGCCTCACAGCTTGTTAATTTTGAAAAAAACCTAGAAGCGCGCTTTTTAGGCACCGACGTAGATGGTCTTGATTTTGTAATGGGGGGCGGTCGTCGTCACTTTTTACCAAAAGATGCCGCGGCTAATTCAAGTGACGCAGTAAGTGCTGTTGAAGGCGATCGTACCGATGAGCGTAACCTTGTCACTGAGTGGCAAACACAATATCCAAATGCAACGTACGTCATGGACCAAGCAGGGTTTGATGCTATTGCCGATGACGCTACGAAAGTATTTGGCTTATTTAACGAATCGCACATGCAATACGAAGCTGACCGCGCAAACGACGTGGCAGGCGAGCCGTCACTTAGTGAAATGACTACAAAAGCGATTGATGTACTGGGCAAAAACGAAAACGGTTTTTTCTTAACGGTTGAGTCGGGCCGTATTGACCACGCACACCACGCGGGTAACGCCTACAACGCACTTAACGACACCATTGAATTTGCCAATGCTGTGCAAGCGGCAATCGATAACACCAACCCAGAAGACACCCTTATTTTAGTCACTGCCGATCACAGCCACGTGTTTACGATTGCTGGCTACCCTAAACGCGGTAACCCAATTTTAGGCCAAGTAGTTGCTGTAGGCCAAACAGCGCCAAGCCTTGCCGCCGACGATATGCCATACACTACAGTAGGTTATGCAAATGGTTTAGGTTTTAGAGACCTAGGTGATGAAACAAATGCCGATGCAACCTACTTAAGCGGCCCAGTCGCAGGGCGTGTTGAGCTAAACGGTGTTGACACAACAACCCCTGGTTTTCACCAAGAAACCACTGTACCTCTTGGCTCTGAAACACATGCTGGTGAAGATATTTCACTGCACGCTAAAGGCCCGGGTGCGCAACTTGCTCAAGGTGTAATTGAGCAAAACGTTGTATTTCATATAATTAACCAAGCTCTTGAATTAACTCAGCAATAATGGCGGCGAACATGAAAAAATTAACAGTACTTTCTTTAGCAATAATGGTCGCGCTAGCGGGTTGTTCAAGTGATGATGATAAAAGTGATAACAACATTATCGCAGTAGACAACGCCATAGCCGTGGGCTCAACGCAATGTATTAATGGCGGTGTAGAAACCCAAGTGGGCGTAGATACAAACGAAAATGGTGTGCTTGATAGCGACGAAGTTAATTCATCTAACCTAGTGTGTAATGCGCCGGCAACGTCGCTAACTACAGAGCAATTAGCTAATCTTACAGGTAACGCATGGTATAGCGACGCGCAAACTAAGTTATCAGCAACACAGCAAGCTAATACCGAGGCGGTTACTGAGTCGGGCAAAGCTAAAAACGTAATTTTATTTGTCGGCGACGGCATGGGTATTTCTACCGTTACGGCTGCACGAATTTTAGCAGGCCAGCTTGAGGGCGGCATGGGTGAAGACTACCAACTTAGCTTTGAAACCATGCCTTACTCAGGTTTTGTTAAAACGTATAACGTAGATGCACAAACACCCGATTCAGCAGGCACAATGACGGCTATGGTGTCAGGTGTTAAAACCGATGTAGGCGTAATCGGTGTAGACGAAGACATTGAGCGCGGTATTTGTTCAACCGTTGCAGGTAACGAACTGGTGACCTCGCTTGAGCTTGCTGAAATAGCAGGTAAAGCAACCGGCCTTATTTCAACGGCACGTATTACTCACGCAACCCCTGCGGCAACGTATGCTAAATCGGCTGATCGTAACTGGGAAGATAACTCAGATATGCCAGCAGGTTCAGATGCTTGTGAAGATATTGCATCGCAACTTGTTAACTTTGAAGCCAACCTAGAAGCACGCTTTACAGGCATTGATGTAGATGGCATAGACGTAGTAATGGGCGGCGGTCGTCGTCACTTTTTACCAAAAGATGCCGCGGCTAATTCAAGCGATGCAATTAGCGCGGTTGAAGGGGATCGTACCGATGGTCGTAACCTAGTCACCGAGTGGCAAGCTACTTACCCAAGCGGCAACTACGTAATGGACCAAGCAGGGTTTGATGCTATTAGCGACGATGCTACCAAGGTATTTGGTTTATTTAACGAATCCCACATGCAATACGAAGCCGACCGTGCAAACGATGTAGCGGGCGAACCGTCGCTTTCGCAAATGACCGAAAAAGCAATTAACGTGCTTAATAACAACGATAAGGGCTTTTTCTTATCGGTAGAAGCTGGGCGAATAGACCACGCGCACCACGCAGGCAATGCATATAACGCGCTTAACGATACTATTGAATTTGCTAAAGCCGTTAAAGTCGCGATGGACAACACTAACCCAGAAGAAACCTTAATTGTGGTGACTGCTGATCACAGCCATGTATTTACCATTGCAGGCTACCCAAAACGTGGTAACCCAATACTAGGTAAAGTAGTTGCAGTAGGTCAAACCGAGCCAAGCCTTGCAGCCGACGACATGCCATATACTACAGTAGGTTACACCAATGGTTTAGGCTACAGAGACTTAGGCGATGAAACCAATGCCGACGCTTCTTACTTAGCTGCACCGGTTACAGGACGTGTTGATTTAACAAATGTTGATACAACCACTCCGGGTTTCCACCAAGAAACATTAGTACCACTTGGCTCAGAAACTCACGCAGGTGAAGATGTAGGTGTATACGCAATGGGCCCAGGCGCTCACTTAGTAACAGGCACAAATGAGCAAAGCTTTTTATTCCATGTAATGGACTTTGCGGCTGATTTAGTTAAAACAGCAGACGAAAAAGTGACGCCGTAAGCCGCTAACTTTTATGTTTAAAAACAACTCGTACGGTGTGCTAGTTGTTTTTTTATGTCATAAAAATGCCATTGTGTGTCGTTATTGTACGGCTATTACAGTGACGTTTAAAAAGAGATAATTTAATGAAACTCGCATTATTTTTAATGGCAACACTTGCCAGTACCAGCACGTTAGCGCAGCAATGTAATATTGATAGCGCACATTTAAAAGCAGACTACACAATTACCAATACCCATAAAAATAAGCAAAGCAGCCAGTTACTTACACTTTGGCGCAATAACAAGCAAGTAGCACACCAGAGCGACGTAACAACTGAACTTTGGCAGCATTTAGCCAATAAACAAATTCGCCCAATTCGGTATTTTAATGCCCAACAACGCGGTATTGAGTATCAGCCATCTGAAGTGCGTGGTATACAAAATTGGAGTGCTAAAAATCAGCTGGTGGATGAGCATTTAATCGAAAAAATGACCCTTTTAAATACCCAAGGCACAGGCTGCGATGAAGTAAAAAACTACGCACTTACACAAGGCGACAACCAATTTAAGCTCGCTTTATTTACCAAGTCGAATTTAGTTAAAAGCTTTAGCGTAACCAATAATAAAAGCCACACTCACACTGAGCTTAACCTAAATGATGTAAGCAGCAATAAAGCAGAAATAACCGCACAGTTTGCCAAGTGGGATCGATTTCAAACCACTGACTACGCCGATATTGGCGATAATGAAAGCGATCCATTTTTAGCTAAAATGATTAATCTTGGTTTTATAGAGCACGGCGCCACCGGTTTTTATAACCAGCAAGGTGAAGCGATTCAAGGCGGGCACCACCACTAGGTTTTAGCTGGACTTTAGCGACAAAGGCTCCGTCATATGGCGTAAAACGAGCTTGCTGTATTTAGATTAAATTTAATTTACTTTAAATCAGCAAGCTATAGTGGGCGACTAACCGCCCTGTAAAATAAAGTGCATTTAAAATACTCCTGCCCAAATAAGGCCTCGAATAATCACCTCTTCATATAAATAAGCAGTCACTTACAGCCAAATATTTTTAGTTGGCAATAACTTACGCTATTTGATACTAATAGAAGTCCACTCAATAGGGACGTTTTGTGAAGGTATGAAAATGCCCTTTAATAAAGCGGTTAGCAGCAAATCAAGAATGGAGTTGAAATGTCTGTATTTGAATTATTCTCAAAAAGGCAGAAAAAGATTAGAGGTGAGGTTCCTGATGTATATCAATATGAAGAGTTACCTGATAATTTTCGCGTACAAGTAATTCATATTATTAAAGATACTATTGGTATTGAGTATACCTGTAGTCAATATACAGATTGGGTTTATAAAGAAATTCATAAGGTACTGTGTAAAGAATATGGAGTTTTTTCGCTTAAAGGTAATAAAACGTCACATTTTGAATCTATTTTTGAGTTTTTTCTTGAAGAAAAAGATTTCGAAAAATGCTTAGACATAATTGAGCTTAGCTTTAGTGAAATCGATACTTATGTGAGGAAAAATAAGTTTCGTTTTGTCGGTGTATGCCAAACCCCTGATGATGCAATCGACGAGTTAAACTCAAGGTTTAAAGAGTCGGGAATAGGCTATCAATTTCTATCTGGTGAACTAGTTCGTATTGATTCACAATACCTTCATTCAGAAGCGGTTAAACCAGTATTAAAGCTTTTAGGATCTAATAAGTGCTACATTGGCTCAAATGATGAATTTTTATCTGCACACGAACATTATAGACACAAGAGATATAAAGAGTGTTTAAATGATTGTTTAAAGTCATTTGAGAGCCTAATGAAAGCGATTCATGATAAGCATTCGTGGGAATACAAACAAAATGACACTGCGAAAAAACTTATAAATAGTTGCCTTACTAACAATCTTGTACCTGAGTATTTACAAAATCAATTCTCATCAGTAAGGATTTTATTAGAGAGCGGTATACCTACTGTAAGAAATAAAGAAGGTGGTCATGGCCAAGGTTCAAATATTACTAATGTGCCAGAATATTTAGCAAGTTATACGTTACATTTAACCGCTACTAATTTACTGTTTTTGGTAAACTGTGAAGAAAACTATCGCTCACAAGCACTTTAAAAATAAAGAAACATTTATCTTTTACTTTTTAGTCAGCAATTTTTTTCTTATTTATGCTTATAACTTAGGTTAGCAGCATAAATATAATTAACTAATGCTACTCAATATGAGTATCATCAGGCTTTTTAGGCCTACCGGCGAGTTCTGTTAGGCCGTCTTCACAGTCGCCGTGTTCACAGGTATTTAAATCGCTTTGTGCTTGCCTGTCTTGTTGCAGTACTTGTTTTAAATCTTCCATACGTTGGCGCACAGCTACGCCGTAGCTTGCATCGTCGCCCCACAGTTCAGCAAGTTGCACAACCGCAGCGCGATCGTGTTCTCTAAACAGCTTACCAGCACGCTCGGCGTCTTGTTTTTTGTTACCAAGTAGCTCGAGTGCTTCTACGGCTAAGTTAATAGCTGAGTCGACGGTTTCGCGGTTAAACGCATCTACTTTTAAATTAAGTAATTTGTATGCGTGGCGACGGTCTATTGCGCGGGCAACAATTTTTAATTGTGGGTAGTTTTTGTGGGCAAGCTCAATTATTTCAATGGTTTTGTCTGGATCATCAATGGCAACAACCAGCATTTGTGCTGTGTGCGCGCCTGCGGCTTCAAGGAGTTCTTGGCGGGCGGCGTCACCATAAAATATGGTATTACCAAAGCGGCGTAGTAATTCTATTTGGCTAGGGCTGTGATCGAGTACTGTTATTTCGTAGCCCTGGGTGTGTAATAAACGCCCCATAATTTGTCCAAAACGTCCGTAGCCTGCAATAATAACGTGCTTGGCTGTGCTAATTTGCTCTGGCTTGTCGAACTCTGGCGCATTGGTATGGCTGCGTTTTTCGAGTTGTTCGTACACCATTAACAATAGCGGAGCCACTAACATTGATACAGCAACAACAAGGGTCACTAAGCCTGTTTGTGCTGGCGTTAAAATAGCCAGTGTTGTGGTTACGCTTAACAATACAAAAGCAAATTCTCCGCCTTGTGCAAGGGCTAATGCAAACAGTAATCGCTGTTTTTTACTAATATTAAAGGTAATGGCAAGGGCATATAAAATACAGGCTTTTACCACAATAAGTAACGCAACAAGTGCGATAACAGTTGAAAACTCATTGGCTAATAGCTCAAAGTTAATAGAGGCGCCTACGGTTATAAAAAACAACCCCAAAAGTAGCCCTTTAAAAGGTTCTATATCGGCTTCGAGCTCGTGTCTAAATTCACTTTCGGCAAGGACTACCCCCGCTAAAAATGTACCTAATGCAGGTGAAAGCCCAATACTTTGCATAACAAGGGCAATAGCCACCACTAAAAATAGCGCAAAAATAGTGAATATTTCACGCATGTGAGTTTTAGCTATGTACCTAAATAACGGGGCCGATACGTATTTACCACCGGCAATAATGGCAGCAATCACACCTATCGATACAGCAACTTGTTGCCACACAGGCCAGTTGGCAATGATAGAATGGCTTATTTCTTTAGAGCTACTTGGTGGCGCAAAGGCGAGCAATGGCAGCAGCGCCAAAATTGGAATAATGGCAATGTCTTGAAATAATAACACCGAGAATGCATTTTGGCCGGCTTCGCGCTTTAGCCAGCCTTTTTCTTCAAGGCTTTGTAGCACAATAGCGGTTGACGACAACGCAAGCATTAAACCTATTGCGAGGGCTGTTTGCCACTGCATGGCAAAAAACCAATAGCAAAAAGCAAAAATAACGGCGGCAGTTAGCACTACTTGTAAGCCGCCAAGTCCTAATATTGAATGGCGAAGCTTCCATAAGCGAGAGGGTTGTAGTTCAAGGCCAACTAAAAATAGCATCATTACTACGCCAAACTCAGCGAAATGCATTACATCGGTTTGATCGCCCACTACCCCTAATGCAAAGGGGCCAATGAGTATGCCGGCAATTAAGTAACCCAGTACCGAACCAAGACCTACTCGCTTGGCAATAGGCACCGCCACAATAGCCGCAGCTAAGTATATTAACGCTATTTCTAACACATGCTTACCTTATTAAAGTTTAGATAATTAGCATGGCTTAGGTACGTATAAAATACAACGGCTTATGTGGCGCAATGTTATATTTATTTTGTGCGTTTTAAAAACGCGCACACAAGGCTAAATACTACATATGCTTATGATGGCCGAACTTGGATCGTCAGACGCTGAATAAAAAATAGTAATAGGCGAATTAAGTGTGTTCTCAACGTTGCTTTCGGTTACCGTTACCTCAAATTTAGCCGTTGCGGGTAGGTCTATAAGCAGCTCGCTATCTAGGTAGGTGCTTCCTGATTTTTGCAAAACGAGAGCCTGGGTTTGGTTAAATTGATATTCAAAACGCGCAGAGGCTAGCAGTGTTTCGGTCATGTTAAAGTTTAAGTTAATAGTATCTGGCCCGGTAAACTCAGGACATACAAATACGCTCACTTCCACGCTTTGAAATACGGGTAAACTGTTTTGTTCTAGGTCTATCGTAAAGTTATTTTGGGTAATTGCGACAGAGTTATAGGTAGCATTAGCAAGGCGCGGATCGGTGCTGGTTATAGTAATGTTTTCACCTTCAGCTAAGTTAAGTGTTTCGTTAAACTGACCTGCGCTATTTGTAGTGTACAACACATCGTTAATTGTGAGTTTGGCATTACTAATGGCGGTTTGTTGCACGTTGGTAATTTGCCCTTTTATGTTGCCCGTTATTTGCGATGAGTCAGTGGCTGTAACTGTAAATTGAATGCTAGTTTGGTAGTTGTCGGCATCAGTTACCGTGAGAGTTAAGATATAGTTACCCGTTAGATCGGGTGTTAATTCGGTTATGCTTTGATTTGTACTACTTAAATTAGCAGATGACCCTGTTGGTGTAGACAGCTCCCATTCATAGCTAAGCGCGCTGCCCTCTGGATCATAGCTTTGGCTTGCATCAAAGCTAACGGAGCTACCAACGGTGCTGTAGCGAGCTTGATCGCCGGTATATATAATAACGGGTTGGGCATTTTGCGTAACATTAATAGTAAGCGTTTGCGTGTCTGAAAACTGCTCACCATCATTGGTTTTAAGTGAAACAACAACTTGCCCTTCTGCTGGCGCGCTAAGCGTAGGGGCTGAGCTACTTGTACTGCTTAATACAGCTTGATTTGACGACGAAATTATTTCCCAATGGTAACTTAAAACGGCGCCTTCAGGGTCGTAACTGGCCGAGGCATCTAAGATAGCTTGCTCGTCAACACTAATTGAAGGTTTATAACTTACTAAGGTAACTGGTTTTTTATTATCCTTTGCATGTAGCACCGAGGTTGCTTGTGATGAGCTGAGGTCTCCGTCAGATACAACTAGAGTAACAACGTAATCGCCTTCAACATCAGCAGTAAGCGAAGGAGTAGGCGATGTATTTTGCTGTAATTGCGCAGTGCTGTTTTCAGGCTTTGCTTGCAGTTGCCAATTATAAGTTAGCGGATCGTTATCGGGGTCGCTACATTGTTGGCATTGCAAGGTGGTTAATGTATTTAAGGTTATGTCTGTCTGCTCAGCAAGAACGGCAATAGGCGCTTTGTTTTCGGTGGCAACGGTTAGAGTTACTTGTGCGGTATCACTAAGGTTACCTTCATCGGTTACGCTTAGGGAGATTGTGTACTCACCCAATTCATTCGATGCAAAGCCTGCATTTTTGGCAATTGCATCAGATAAACTTGGGTCGCTGTTCTCAGGCTTAGATGTTATTGCCCACTGATAACTTAGCGTGTCGTTTGCATCTGGATCAGTACTTTGCCCACCATTTAATGTTACGAGTTGATTGGGTGAAAGTGTACTGTTTTGAACCGAAATCACGGCACTTGGCGCAGAATTTACAGTAAGCTGCTCACTTTTTATAAGCACGTTACTGCTCGCAGTATCGCCAACTGAGTTAGTAATAGTTAATTTAACGCTGTATTCGCCTACTTTATCAGCAATAAATTGGCTGTTAACACGGGTGCTGTTTTCAAGCTGTGCGGTGCTTGCTGTCGGTGTGTTGGTAAATTGCCATTGGTAGCTATTAATTACCGCATTAGTAGCGGTGCTTTGTGCTGCTGTTAATTTAACTACATCACCTTGTTTTACGGTTTGTGTGCTGCCTGCGTTTGCAATGAGCTGTGCGTTTGAGGTAACGGTAATTTTTTTGCTTACTACAGAGCTTGAAATTTTGCCGTCGCTTACTACAAGTTCTAACGTGTAGTCTTGCGGTTGCGATACCGAAAACTCAACAGTGCGTTGGTTGTTGGTATTAAGCGATATGTTTTGTTGATTATCTGTGCTACTGAGTTGCCACTGGTATGTGAGTGTATCGCCGTCAGGATCACTACTATTTTCTGCACTAAAAATAATGGGTGTATTGATTTTATATTCTGATTGTTCAGTACTTATAACAGCCACAGGTTGCGCATTTGTGCTGACAGGAGGAGTGACTTGCTTAGTGTCAGAACTGCCTGAGCCACAAGCAGCCAATGTAAACAAAGTGGGTAATATAATTAAAAGTGTCCGTTTCATATTAATATCCTTATAAAGTTGATATTAATATGTACCCAAAATGGATATAAAGCAAAAAAGAAAAACAAACTTTTGTAGTTACTGTTAGCCGCTATGTAGTTATTTTGGTTTTAGTTGCTGATTTAGTTAAATAAACGCATTTACTATGTGTCAAAAAATTAATCAAAAATCCGCTTAAGTGACCGTATTACTGTTATGGTATCGTTTATATAACGGGCCGTACTTTTATTACAGGAATAACCTTTTCTTTATGATTTCACTAAATAATGTGTTTTTTACACGCCAAGATGGTGGCTTGAAACGACAAATAATTAATGATTTATCGTTAACTATATCGCCTGCGGCGCACATTGCCTTACTCGGTGATAGTGGCTCGGGTAAAACAACATTATTAAATTTATTAGCCGGTTTACTGTCTCCAGATGCTGGAACTATTACGGTTAATGAGCAAAAAATTAGTGAATTGAGTGCCAGTGAGCTTGCACTTTATAGGCGTAAAATAGGGATTATTTTTCAGCATTACCAATTACTCAGCCCGTTAAATGTAAAAGACAACATGTGCTTTCAAGCAAGGCTTAATGGGTTATCGCCGAGCGACGATGAAGTAAATACAATGGCTAAAAAGCTAGGTTTAGAAAATAAGCTAACAGCGATGCCTGAACAGCTATCGGGTGGTGAGCAGCAACGAGTAGGAATAGGCCGTGCGCTATTAAATAAGCCCAAGCTACTATTGGCTGATGAACCTACGGGCAACCTTGATGCCGCTCGCTCACTCGATATCGTTACGCTATTAAAAAGCTTGTGTGAAGAAGAGCAAATAATACTAATTATGGTCACTCATAGTCAGCAATTGGCTAATCAATTTACTACGCAACTATTTTTAAAAGATGGCCAAATTAATGGCTGAACTAAAACTTATTTTAATAACGTACATACAGTTTTATCGCCGCCATGTAGGGCTGTTATTACTGTTTTTTATTGGTTTTAGTTTAGGTGCGGCGTTACTTACTGCAATACAAGGTTTAAACCTTGAGGCCGGTAAGCGCTATCAACAAACCACAGCACTAATTGCAAACCCTGTGACGCATTTTATACGCCCTGTATTAGGTGAAAACAGGTTGCCCAACAGTATGTGGTCGCGCATTAGGGCCGCTGGTTTTACGCAGGTTCAACCCGTTTTAGAAGGTGTAATTGAAACCGATAAGCAGCAAAAGCTCGCACTTAGAGGTGTCAATTTATTGCAGTGGCTTACACAAAATACCGACAGCTCAGCATCAACAACCAACAATCGTTATTCTGGGTTTGAACAGCTACTAAATACTGTTTATATCGATCCTAAATTAATGCAGCGGCTAAATTTAAAAAACAGCCGTATTAATATAAAAATGGGCGATGCCAACCGCACTTTAACGGTAAGTGAACTGCAAGGTTTAGGCATGACCATGCTGGTGGACATTAGCCTTGCTGATAAATTACTGCGCGCAAATGGGGTGATCAGTTACTTTGAAGTAAGTGGTTTAAATAGTAAACAAGCAGCTAAGTTAAACGCGTTGCTAGGCGAGCAAGCACGCCTTGAAGCTGCGCAAGAACAAGCTTTTGATGCGCTATCGGAGGCGTTTTTCTTTAATTTACAAGCGCTGGCATTCTTGGGTTATGTGGTAGGTGCGTTTTTAAGCTTTAACGCAATTAAGCTGGCGTACAATGCGCGCGCTCACTTACAGCAACAAATGTGGGTGCTGGGTTGTCAAAGGTCGGCGTTAATTAAGGCGTTGGTTATTGAATTAACGGTGCTTAGTTTTTTTGCTGCGTTATTAGGTGCGATATTAGGCGCGGTACTAGCAAACGCCTTAGTTATGGATGTATCGGCGACTCTTAGAGGGCTTTACCAACTAGATAGAAGCTTTGTAGTAAACCTTGATAGCAGCATGGTTGCTAGCGGCTTTATACTTAATGTTGTTGTTTTATTAGGGTTTTTAGCCAGCCAGTCGGCTCGATTAAGTGCTTTTTTTGCGCGTATTAAATGGCCAATGTTTGCGTTAGCTATTTTTGCAGCCAGCTACTTAGCGTTAACGGCAAATACCAAAATAAGCGCCTTATTGCTGTGTGTTTGTGTGCTACTCCTCTTTTTTGTTATTACGCCACCGGTAGTTAAAGCCGTTTTTAAACTGCCATGGCCAACACAAAACCCGATTATTCAGTGGTTAAAAGCCGACAGCATAGTGCAATTACCTGCATTATTAAGCTCAGTACTCGCTATTTTAATGGCGATGGGTGCCGCTGTAGGCATGCAAATTATGGTTGGCAGTTTTAGCGACACCTTAGATACACACCTTGAAAAACGCCTAAGCGCCGATTTGTACGTAAGGCCAGATCAAAACATTCAAGCGATAGGGGCTAAGTTGCGTGAACTCCCAGAGGTCGAAAAAGTAGGCGTATATTGGTCAGCTAACAGTGAGCTTAAAACACCTAAAAATACGATAGCTGTTGATGTTATGGCATTTGGTGCAACGGCCAGCTACAACCAACACCTTACTTTGTTAAACAATAAAGCACCTACATCTACAGTATTTGAAAAGAACAAAAACGGGGTTGTGGGTTGCTTAGTGAACGAACCCGCCTTGCTGCAGTATTCGCTTAAAGTAGGTGATGTAATAACCCTAAAACAGCATATTAATACACTAACGTGCCAAGTACGCGCTGCCTATTTTGATTACGGCGAGCAAGGGTTAAATGTAGTAGTCACTACAACAGCATTATTGGATAGTAGCTTAAGTTACACCGAGTATGGTTTATCGCTTTGGTTAAAGCCCAATACTGACGTTGACGCTATGGCCGAATATATTCAAAAGCAGCACCAATTAGATAGCCAACAAGTCATTGCTAATCAGCAGTTTAAACGCTTTGCAAAACAGTTATTTGGTAAAACTTTTTATGTTACTCAGGCGCTTAATATATTTATTATGCTAATTGCATTATTTGGCATGTGGGTCAGCTTTTTAACTTTAGGGCGCGGGCAATTACAGCCTATGGCGGTATTACAAACGCTGGGTGTGACTCAACTGCAATTATTGGGTGCAAAAGTATTGCAAGCCGCACTTATTATTTTAACCACCTTGCTACTGGCTATACCTTTGGGACTTTGCCTTGGGTGGGTATTATTAACTTACGTCATGCCAATTGCCTTTGGTTGGACCATGGCCATGACCGTTAATTGGCTACAGTTAGGTGGCTTTACGGTGCTTATGTTTATGTTAGCTTTATTTGTGAGCGCGTTACCGCTAATAAAATTAACGCGAAGCGCTGTTGCCGATAATGTTGCCAAGCTATAGGACTTACATGAATAGACTAAAAGCAGCCGTTTCCTTTATTTTTGTTATCGTACTAAGCGCGTGCCAGCCCGATGCAGAGCAAGTAAACCAAAATAAACAAATGCATAGCGGGTTTGCACAACAATTTGGTGAACCTGTAAATAAAAACCAAGGGCTGAGTTTTCCACGCGATCATGGGGCGCATCATCAACAGGGAATTGAGTGGTGGTACGTAACTGCTAATTTAAAAGCAGATAATGGCGACACATTTGGTGTGCAATGGACTTTATTTAGGCTCTCGGTTGATGAGCAAAGCACACAAACAGAACCATCACCTTGGTGGAATGGGCAGCTTTACTTTGCTCACTTTGCAATACAAACCGATACCCAGCATCAGGCGTTCGAGAAATATGGCCGCTCGGGGCAAGTAAATATAACAGCACAGCCATTTGAAGCTCGCCTAGATGATTGGCAGCTAGCAAGTAAAAAGGCAACATTTTTACCGCTTAGCTTAAAGGCGCAGCAGGAAAATTACAGTGCAAACCTAGTTCTGGCTAATAGCCCGCTTGTAAAACATGGCGAGCAAGGTTATAGCCAAAAAACTCACCAAGGGCATGCATCTTACTATTATAGCTATCCGTTTTTACACGCTAAAGGCGACATCACATTTGCGGGTAAAACTTTTAAAGTAACTGGAGATGCTTGGTTAGACAGAGAGTGGTCTTCGGCGCTAATCGATCCTACCCAAAATGGTTGGGACTGGTTTAGCATTCAGGCTGATGATAAAAAACAGGGGGGCTTAATGGCATTTTGTATTCGTAATGGTCAACAAAGTTATGATTACTGCAGTGCATCGCACATTACACAAAGTGGAATTGTGCGCGCTATTGCAAATGACGACGTGACTTTACAGGTATTAAAAACATCTGAGCTTACAGCCCAAACAACGCCCAGTAGTAAAACCTATCCAGTTAAGTGGCAGCTCAAGGTTAAAGGGTTTGAGCCAATTATAATTGAAGCGCGTAACCCCGATTCACGAAATCAATTGAGCATTCCCTACTGGGAGGGGCGAATTAAAACCCAAGGCGGTTTTAAAGGTAAAGGTTATGCAGAGTTAGTTGGTTATTAGCGGGCAATAAAATGGCTTTCAAAAAGAAATGCACTTAAGCCAAGGCTAAGTGCATTTTATTATTCACAGTTCAGGTTATTTAAACCTGAGGTTGATATACTCGCGTTTATTGGTCGAATTTTACAGGGCCGTTAATATTATCAATACTTACATCGCCCGAGCCCGCTTCTGTAATTGTTAACCCTTTAGCATGATTAACGCGAATACTACCCGAACCATCTTCAATGGTAACGCTTGCATCAACATGTTCAATGGTTAAGTCGCCCGAGTTATCTTCAACGTCTACAGCGCCATTAATATGTTGTATTGTTATGCTGCCCGAGCCGTCTTCAACGGTTAATGTACCACGTACATTGCTTACACTCATATCGCCTGAGCCATCATCAATATTTGCATTGCCATTCACGTTATTAATAGTAATGCTGCCCGAACCATCGTTAAGATCTAGGTTACCAGTGATGCTTTGAAGAGAAATATCGCCCGAGCCGTCGTCTATGTTTAGGTTTTTAGCACCATTGATAGATAAGCTGCCAGAGCCATCTTTTACATCAATATTATTTTTCATGGCGTTAATAGTGATGTCGCCCGAGCCGTCATCAATATCTAGCATAAGGTTGTTAGGTACGGTGACCACTAAATCAATACTTGGCGATTGACCGCTGTAAAAGCTAACTCCATTATTGCTTTTGTTTTGTGCAACAAGCTTTGCTTTAGTGCCACTTTGATCAAGGGTCAGTTCGTATTCATCGTCTATGTCGGCTGTATAAATAGTGGCGTCAACACTAATACTGGTTGCTGTTGATGAGCCTGTTATTTTAAGTGAACCTGCGCCGCTTAGTACGTCTAGGTATTCAAGGTTATTGCTAGGTAATGTAAGTTGTTGTGTTTGTTTTACCGATGCAACGCTTGGCGAAATATGAAACACGCAGCCACTTAATAATAAAATACCGCTAATTAGCGAAAGTGGTTTAGCAATGGTAGATACAGTTGATGAGCTCATGGTTAGTCCTTTTAATGTGACATTATTAGTTAATATAACAAGACTAGAGCAAAAATGGGGCCTAAATTTAAGTGTTTGTTTTATAATAAATTTTGTTTTTTGCTAAAAATTAAAATACTAATTAGTGGTTAAAATTACTAACTATTAATAAAAAGGATGCTAAATGCATCCTTTTTACATTTGAGTTTTTAGCTGTTGTATTAATGTGCTCTGAAGTAGCTTATTTGCTGCTTAATTTTTTCAGCTAATGCCATTAGTTCACTTGCCGAAGTTACAGTGCTTTGCGTGCGAGACTCACCCTCTTTAGCAAGTTGGCTAATGGCGTGCAAGTTTTGAGTGATTTCTTCAGCAACGGTGCTTTGTTGATCTGTTGCCTCGGCAATATTATTTGACGAGCGAGTTAAATCACCAATACTTTGAGTGATTAAGTTAAGTTGCTCTCCTGTTTTTTCGCCCTCTTCAGCTGATTTAATACCCAACTGACGACTTTGTTCCATTTGTTTAGTTGTGGCGGTAACTTGTATTTGTAGTTGTTCAATTGTTTGGCTAATTTCTAAAATTGATTTTTGTGTGCGCTGCGCTAATGTTCTAACTTCATCGGCTACAACTGCAAACCCTCTGCCTTGTTCGCCAGCTCTTGCCGCTTCTATTGCTGCATTAAGTGCTAGTAAGTTAGTTTGCTCAGCAATTCCATTAATTACTTCGGTTACTTTGCTTATTTCGTTACTTGCGGTGTTTACTTTTTCAACAGAGTTATGGCTATCGTTTAGTTGTTGGCTTAGTTGCAGTAAGTCATTCACAACTTGAGTTAATTGTGTACGACCTAGTTGAGCTTCGGTATCGACTTGTTGAGTTCGTTGAGCGCCTTCGTTTGCGTTACTAGCTACATCTTTAATGGATACCGACATTTCTTCGATGGCGGTGGCTATTTGATCTGTTTGCCCCATCATTGCATGTGCTTCTTTGCCGTTAGTGAGTGCATTTTTCTTGGAGATGCTCGCTTGGTTTTCAAGCTCAACTACAGAGTCTTGTAAGGCGAGTATTAGTTTTTTAAGTTCAACCGACATGCCACTTACGCTCACGGTGATTTGGTCTATTTCATTTTCGCTATTTGTGTTGGTATTCACAAAATGTTGCGACAAATCACCTTTACCTAATGCATTCACACTACGTGTTAACTGTCTTAATGGTTTAAGTGTTTTTACTAGCACCCAAAAAAGTAAAATTGAGATAGCAAGGATCCCCCCAATAGACGTTATGCTGTTAACTACCATTAGTTTAATGCTTTCTTCTGTGAGTTCGCTTTCTTTTACCCGACCAAGTAAGGTCCAATCCCACCCTGGTACCGATCTACTGTAAGCAAACATCTGGGTGCCATTTTCACTATTGTATTTTAACGACTGACCTTTTTTAATTGCTTCTAGATTAAGTCCATCAAGTGTTTTGGAGTCCACTTTTGAGTCAACTTCGGCCTCTTTACCTGCTATAACTACATCATTTGTATTTCTAAAAACAAATAAGTTACCGCTTTCTTCAATGACTATTTTATTAACAGACTCTCTGAGCGATGCCAGTGCTTCGTTTATATTAAAACCTATGTATAAAATACCAATTACTTGGTTTTGTTTATTTTTAATTGGTTGGTAAACAGTCATATACTCGTTGCCGAATAATTTAGCATAACCTTCATAGCTTTGACCGTTTATTAAAGGTTGATAGCCTGGGTGGTTTTTTCCAAGGTATGTGCCAATAGCGCGTTGTCCATCGCTCTTTTTTAAAGAGGTAGTAATACGAAAAAAATCATCCCCATCTCGCATAAATACTGTGGCGTTACCTCCGGTTAATTTAGCGTAATTTTCAACAATATCGATATTGTTATTAACCTGCTCACCATCATGTAAAAGAATAGGAACCATAGTATCTACGACCATTACTTTTTGATCGCTTTTTTTAAATTCGCCAGGATACATACCTTTAAATACAGTTGCATTGCGTTTTGCTATTGCAAGTAGGCTGTCATATTGGAGTTCTAAAAGATCTGAAATAGCCGTTATTTTAGACTTAATCGCAGTTTCACTTTTTTCAGAAAGTGTATTAGCAGAGATTAAATAGGTAGATAGCCCCGCTAAACTAAAAATACATAACGTTAAAGCGAATGCTAGGGCACCAATTTGTTTTGATATTGACCAGTTTTTATAGCTCATACTTCACTCCAAAGAAAGGCGGTATTTATGCGTACTTAGTTTAATTATAGGCATTGTAAGTTTTTTTGTTTGATGACTTACTAGTAACTAACTTTACCTGATAATCAATTTATCATACGAAAAAATAAATTTAATGATATTAGAAAGTTAGCAATTTGTGTTGAGGGTGTTAACTCTGAGTTTGTTTGATTATAGCTAGGATAGATTTTTTATTGCTATTTTTTAAATATAAAAAATCCGATATGGCATGCCATATCGGATTTTTATTTAACCCATTAGATTTAAATTAAAAGCTGTAAGTAATGTTACCGTATAAAAAGCGGCCATCTAAACTGTATGGTGCGTACGGTGTGTATGGGAATATTTGGCTAAAGGTAGAGTAACCAATGTTATCCACGGTGGCTTGCGGGTATTGGTCAAATAAGTTGTTGGCACCGAGTGCAAATTTCCATTCATCATTAGGGCGATACGCAACTTCTAAATCGGTTATCCATTTAGCATCTAGGTATTCATCGCGATCGGCGGTAGTAGAAATATCGGCAACTTCACCATAACGTGTTGCACGCAACGTTGTTTGCCATTCGTTAAAGTTCCACACTGCCGACAGGTTTAACTTGTTATCGGGTGTGCCTTGCTCAAAACGACCCACTTCACGGCGTGCAAATACAACATAGTCGTCACCTAATGAGTTTAATTGCTCAGGATTATCGTCAACGTGTGTTACTTCGGTGTCGTTAAAGTTAGCTGCTGCGTTTAAGCGCACGTCGCCAAAGTTATCTAACTGTAGTAGGTAAGTTGCAACAATGTCTACGCCTTGTGTGCGCGAGTCGATGGCGTTGGTAAAGTAACGTACGCTTTCGGTATTTAACTCACCAGCATCCGCTAAAATTTGTTGTACTGCGGCACCACTTAAGTTTTCCGAGAGCACAATACGGTCATCAATATCAATACGGTAGGCATCAACCGTTAAGCTAAAGTTACCTTGGGTGTATACAAAACCAGCTGTTAAATTAACTGAGTCTTCAGCGTCTAACTGTTTTGCGCCAAGGGCTTGTGCTGCTGGTGCATCTGTTGGAAATAGGCCCACTTCAAACGCTTGGTTGTTCTCAAGTACTGTAGAAATTTGACGGTACGAACTCTGTGCAAGCGATGGCGCACGGAAACCTGTGCTAATTGCCCCACGTAGCGATAGGTTTTCGTTAACGCTGTAACGTGTTGCAAGCTTTGAGGTAAACGTGTTGCCAAAGTCACTGTAATCTTCGTAGCGGCTTGCTAAAACCATGTTCCAGTTTTCGGTTAGGTAGGTGTCAAACTCAACAAATAGCGCAACGTTATGGCGGCTTTCATCAGTAACGCTTTCTGGGCCAAAACCCGAAAGCACTTGTGCACCACCGGCTGCAATTGGGTTGCCATTGCTATCAAGGGCAGTAATGTATGAGGCTTCTTCACCTTGTTCTATTTTATAGCTTTCGTGGCGGTATTCAGCACCTAGAGTAAAAAATACGTCGTCAGGTAACCCTAAATCAAGGGTTGTGCTGGCATCACCATTGACTATAAATTGGTCATAAACTAATGCGCCGTTATCAAATTCGGTGGGGCTGGTGGCGCCCAGAGACGTATTTAAGCTATTTACAACACCTATTGCAAAGTCGTTTCGGCCGTAGTTGGTACTTACATCCCATGTCCAGTCACCCGTTTCACCTTCTAAGCCTAGGGCTAATGAGTAGTCTTCAACATCGGTTTCAATTTGCGGTAAAAAGCCATCTGGGTAAAGTGCTAATACGTTACGGCTGTCTTGTGAACGGCGGTAAAAACCACCTGAATTACCTTCTCGTTTTGAGTAGCTACCAAAAGAATACAGGTTTAGGCTGTTATCTAGCTCGTAACCCATATTGTAAAATAAAGCGTAATCTTCAAGGTCTGCTTTACCAAAACGATGGTTGTAACGGTCAATAGTAAATTCGCGCGGGTCTAGGCTGCCATCGTCAAGGCGGCTGTATTGTTCACGAGGGTCAAAACCAGAACGTTGTGTTGGGCTGTTATCGCGGTATTCAATCGATATATTTACAAAACCGTTATCTGATAATGCAAACCCAGAGTTAGCGCTAATAGTGCGCGTAGCACCATCGCTAATTTCGCGGTCATCACCTAGGTTAAATGCAAGATCGCCGTTTGCATCTGCGTAGCTGCTTTCTAAGTTAGGTGCGCCTGCCATTTGTGTGTCGTATTCACCATAGGTTACGCTTACACTGCCGCCTTCAGAGGCGTCTTTTAACACAATATTAATCACCCCGGCAATGGCATCTGAGCCGTATTGCGCTGCGGCACCATCGCGTAGTACTTCTACGCGCTTGATGGCTGATGTAGGGATCATGTTTAAATCTACCGCGGTAGAGCCCCTGCCTACAACACCTGCTAAGTTTAAAAGCGCACCAGAGTGACGACGTTTACCATTGATAAGCACTAAAGTGTGATCGGGCGCTAAGCCGCGCAGTACAGCAGGTTTTGCGTGATCTGTTCCATCACCTAAAGTGGCGCTTGGAAAGTTAAAGCTGGGTACTTGGTTAGCAAGAACCTGGCTGATTTCAAGTTGACCTGTGCTTGCCATGTCGCTGCTAGTGATAATATCTACTGGCACTGAGCTTTCAGCAATACTTCGCAAACTACGGCGAGTCCCTGTTACTGAGATTACTTCTATATTCTCTTGTGCTTGGGTATCTTGTTCTGCCGCATTAGCTGTAACGAAAGAGCTGCTAAGTGCAGAGGTTACGGCCAAGCTAAGTGCTAATTTATTAGCTGATAAACGCTTAAAAGTCATGAATGTTCCCTAAGAACGTCGTTGTTTTGGTGAGTTTGAAAAAGGAGCGAATCATATAGAAGCGCTCAACTACGTGCAAAGATAAAAACCATCTATGTTATTCACGTTTTTAATAAGTAAGGCCACTGTTTACGTACGTTATAGACGATTAGATCGTTACTGTTATAATCTTGTAGCGAATGGTGACGAAATCAATAAAAGTAAAAGAGAGATTGCAAAAAAAGTGATAGGCAGAAAAAAGCCAAGTTAAAAACTTGGCTTAAAAATACGTTTAAATAAGTGCCTAAATAATTACTCAGGGGCTACTTCAAGCGTTGTAAATAAAGCATAACGACCCGAATCTACGCCTTTTTCCTTCACATCAACTTCGGTTGCGGTTTCTATTAAATAAACACCAGGTGCGTTCCATGTTGTTGTAAAAAAGCCGTTTTTATCGGTGGTTACTTTTACTTCGCCACGTTCGTTACGGTAGCGAGTATCGCCTCTTAAAATATTAACTTCAATGCCTTCGCCTGCTGGTTTTCCGTCTTGTAGTAACTGAAAACGTGCTTGCTCACCAACAAATAAGTCATTTGGGTGTGTCGGGCCGCTTAGCTCTAAGCCTAAACCTAACAGTGCTGGCTTAGATGTACCGTTGCGGCTTACAAAGGTATCTACTGTTGAAATAACTTTAGTGGTGCGCACGCCTTGAGCGTTGCTAGGTAATTTAGCATCTGTTTTTTTACCAAATACACGTTTGCGTTTACCTTCTTCGTCTTTATAGAAGGTCATGTACATTGGCTTTTGTGTCATTGCAATGTGGTAGGTGCCTTGCTCAGTTAAGCTTATTGCTGCTGAACTTTTACGTTTTAAGTAATAAGCACGAATAGTGTCGCTAACAGGTTCACCGTTTGGCATAAGTGCCATTAGTAATGTGTCGTCCCATTGGGCGTCTTTTACTTTTGGTTTAAAGGCTTTGTCGGGTGCAAACATTTCGTTAGAAATGCTGGCATCAATCATTACATAATGCGCTTTATCGCCAGAAAGTGAGGTGTGTGATGGCAATAACCAACGGCCATGTGCGCTGGCTGAAGTAGATACCAGCGCTGATAAACTAAGTGCGCCAATTAATGCTGTTTTTAATAAATTAATTTTCATTTTTCTTTCCTTTAAATTCGAATTATAAATAGCTACTACTTAGCGTTTACGGTAACAAAACTGGTTGAAAACTCTTTTTTCCCATCGATGGTAATTTTACCTGGGTTTGTTAAATCGAGTTCAAGGCGTTGGTAATCACGGCCGCCTTCTTCACGAACTACTTCAATATTTAACAGGTATTTACCCGGCGCTACGGCATTGCCGTCTAAATCTTTACCTTGCCAGTCAATTGTATAAGTACCAGGTCGCTTAGTTGCGCCACTTATGCCGTCAAAGTTAATGTCGGTTTTGCCTGCTTTACGCCACCATTGGCGTAAGTCTTTAAACCATTCTGCTTTTTGAACCCATAGTGCAAGCGTTGTTACGTGTTTGCGCTCTGGTGTTTCTAGCCATACGGCAACGTACGGTCGGTGGTAAGGTTGTACGTCAAGATCGGGTAGGGTGAGTTCAATTTCTAGCTGTGGCGCTTGTGCCTGAGCCGTTGTTTGAAATAACGCGGCAACTATTAATAATGCTGCGCTAACTACAGTACTTACTTTTAACATTAAGACACTCCTTTAATTTGAGGTACCCAGCACAAGTAAATAACCATAGGCGTGGCGATGCCTAAAACGGTTATCCATATACCTGCTAAGCGTTTTTTTCTGTTTTGAAATAAAATAATCATGCCGGTGATGGCAAAAATAATCATCAACACCGCTGAAATATCAATTACCCAGCTCCACACTGCACCGCTATGTCGGCCTTTATGCAAATCGCTTATTAGGCTTAAAAACCCACCTGTTTGGTACTCGAGGTTTAGCTCGCCAGTTGTAAAGTCAAGCTCAGCGTAAGCAAAACCCGCCGGAAGGGGGTAGTCGAGCATGACCAGTGCATCTTCTTTTTCCCACTCAATACTTTTCACTTTAGTAAGTGCGTACTGCGTTGCTAAATAGGCTTCTATTTCTGGGTAAAGCGTAGGTAATGTATTTAGCTGCGAGTTTGCCTTTGTTACAAGCTCAGCTGGAATAGTTGCAGTTACTTGCCCATTGCTTTTATCGTTTTTAAGCCAGTCAACATGGTTAAGTACAATGCCACTAACGCAAAATAGAATAAGTAAAAAAAACAAAGCGGTAGAAATATAAATATGTAGGGCACGGCTTGTACTATACAAAGCTCGCTTATTAATAAACGGCATAAATAATTTAATGTGATGAAATTTATTACATGATAATGATTTGCATTACTTATTACAAATTTACTTACGTAACTTTACATTATTATTTTAAATAACCTGAACCCTGGTTAAGAGACTTACTAAAATATTGAATAATAGTGGTACTTAAATTTGTTTTTTCTAGCCAGAGATTTTCAATGAAAACAAGGAAAATTTACGCGTCTATAGCTGGCCTATTGCAAGTATATTCAACGTAGTTAGCCCTGAAAATAGCGGCTAGAGACAGGTTTATTATCCCGAGTTCAGGTCAAAGAAGTTTTTTGACCTAGTTCATGCGTTTAAACGAGGTTTAATGCTTAGGAGGGTGTGAGGGTCTTAAAATAAGGTAAATCATGACTGTAATTTCTATTGCTGCTACAAGGTATACAACCCAAATAGGCGCTGTAGAGTGCAGTAAAAATATAAATCCAATAAGCATACCGATAGCGGCATAGCACTTCGCTTTGGTTGGTACCACTTTGTGAGCCTGCCATTGTTGCAGGGTTATGCCATAACGAGGGTGGTTAAGTAACCAGTGTGCAAGCGCGGGGGACGATCGAGTAAAGCAGGTTAGCGCCAAAATAAAAAATATAGTGGTAGGCATGACTGGTAGCATAATTCCCACAATGCCTAGCGCCACTAAGGTTAAGCCTAGCATTTTTAACCCTACGTTTTTATAACAGATAAGTGACGATTTTATATTCATTGACGACTCTATAGTGAGTGGCGACTAATTTAAAGTGTAGGCAAATTTTACATGTATTATAAAACTAAAACGCTATTTCAATAAAAAAGGACATACCCAGTATGTCCTTTTTTGTAGACTTGGTTATTAAAAATAATAACCAATGTTTATATTAAAGCGTCTTTCTGTTTCGCTACTGTCACCGGCAATCGATCCACCAACGAAAGGTTGGTTTTTGGCGTGCACTAAATCAAAGTAAGTAAACAAGCCCCCAGCCGCTACCGAAACACCCGTCACGTTCATCCACGTATCTGCGCTGTTGTCAGATTTATCGTAAATAACACCGTAATCGTTATAAAATTGTAGGTCTGTTACCGGGCCCCATTCTACTGGCATGCTGTAAGCGATGTTTGCATTGGTCATGGTTGCTTCTGCGGCAATGCTGTCGTAAAACGAGTAAGCACCTACGGCCATACGATCAATATTATCTATGTCGTAGTTGTATTCACCATGTTGTAGCTGAAAGTTCCATGCATCAATATTGCTATTTAGGTGCATAGCCCATGCATAATAGTCGCCTGCGCGGTCATTGCCATCATGCAACCCGCCAGATAACGCAGAAAAACCTAACTCGGTTGTGCCGCCGTCGTGTTCAAAATGGTAACCGTAACGACCCGAGAACGTGTTGTATTCGCCTATTTGCGTTGCAGGCTCTGCGTAAATACCATCTTCGGCGGCTCTTACGCCAACTACATCGTATGAATAGCGATCGCTGCGGTTGTCAACGTAGCCATCTACGCCACCAAGCTCATCGTTTTTGAAAAAGCCAAGATCTAATTGCCAGTTATCTGCAATTTTACGTTTAAACATAATGCCTAAATCGTGATCATCTTCTAAACCGATGTAGTAGGTGGTGTTAAAAAACCAGTTGTGTGAATTATAAGGCCAGTTACCAAAAGGTACTTTGGTAATACCTGCTTGTACTTGCCAATCGTCTGCAAAGTCGTACGCTGCATAAGCATATTTTACTGCGGTCATGTAATCAAAAAAGCGAATTTCTGCGTTAAGAATAACGTCACCTACATCACCAGAAAAATTAAGTCTGAAAACGTCAAAATCAAAGTCGCCGCCACGATCTTCGTTATCGTCATCATACGATGCATAACTAAAGTTAGTACGAATAGCACCGCCTACCTTTATACCGCTGCTTTTTTCTTTCGGCGCTTCTGCCACCACAACGTTTTGGTCAGCTTTTTTCTCGATAAGTGCAACTTGCTCTTGGTGTTGTTCGTTGATTTTTTGCTGATTAGATTTTTCTTCAACTAGTTTTTGTTCAAGCAGCTTCATTTGCTGCTGTAGTTGTTTTAATTGACTTTGAAGCGTATCGATATCGGTGGCGTAAGAAGTACTCGAAACACTACCTAAAATAAATGCGAGCGATAACTTTGAGAGTTTGGTCATATTAGCTGCTTCTTTTCGTTTGGCTAAAAATTAAAACCCAAGATATTAATAACACCTTGGGTTAAGAGCTTAGTACAAAACCTTTATATTTTTATTGTTCGTTTTTATTCTTTAGGCGCTTGTGTTAGTGCACCCACTTCAAGTAGTGGTGAAGCATCTAATTTGTCTGCATCCATCATGGCTGCAATGCGCTGCATAGAGGAAAGTAATAAAGACTGCTCCCATTCGGCCAAACCAGAAAACTTTTCTATAAAGTGTTCTTGTAATGGTTGAGGGGCTTTAAGTAGTAATTCTTTCCCTTTTTCGGTGAGATGTAAGCTCACTCGACGTTTATCCATTTGGCTTCGAACGCGCGTAACCAGATCTCTGCTTTCAATTCTGTCGAGAATATTAGTCACGGTTGCTGGACTTAAATTTACATTTTGCGCAATGCGGCTAGCAGTGATGCCATCAGTTTGAGACACTTCGTGCATTATAAGCAACTGTGGGCCAGTTAAACCGGCTGTTTTATTAAGTTGCTTAGAATGTAAATCAATCGCTCGGATCACTTTACGTAAAGATACCAATAACTCGTCATATTTTTGCATGTGTTTATCTCGTCGAAAAGCAATGCTTTGCCATAATCGCGAAATGTTACACATCAAATAAATTGAATTCAAATTAAAAATTTAATTTTTTACTGCAGTTACTCGTCTTTATTGATTAGAGTAGAAACTAATTCATCTTAAAGCAAGTGCACTTTAATTAAGTGTTTTTAATAGGTGGGGCGTTTAATTAAGCGTTTTAGCGCTGTTTTAAGTAATAGGTACACCGCTAAAATTTTTTTAAAAGTGTATTTTATGTGTTTGGTGTGCAATTAATCAAAGTGTAGATTAAGTAAGCTTATGATATACAACTATCAATATGCTCACAATGATTACCTTAGTGAGCAAAAATTTATTTGATTGGTTTATACTTTACGTTATATGTAAGAGTATTGAACGTTGTGATTATTAACATTAAAGGGAAAGGCATGAAGTTATCGCCATCAGTGAGTATTGAACACACCGAAACCGGTCTTGAGTTTATTAACGTTGAAAGTGATTTATGCAATGCAAAAATATTTTTGCAAGGTGGTCAAATTACGCAATTTACACCGAAGGGTAAGCAACCTCTTATTTGGGTGTCGGGTAATGAAACGTTCTCAGAAGGGACGAGTATTCGCGGTGGTATTCCTATTTGTTGGCCATGGTTTGGCGCGCATGTAAATACTGGCTGGCCCGCACATGGTTTTGCTCGCACTAGTGTATGGCAAGCCGACGAGGTGCATGAATCTGACGAGTGTATTACGGTTAGTTTAAAGCTCCCTGTGAAGCTTATTAACTCTGAATATTGGCCGCACGAGTCGGCATTAAAAGTGGAATTTGTTTTAAGTGATTCTCTTGAAGTAAAATTAACCACAACAAATTTAGGCAGTAAGGCGTTTAGCTATACACAAGCGCTGCACACATATTTTCCAACATCAGATATTACTAATACACACGTTGAAGGCTTGCAAGGCGCGCAATATATTGAATTTGCTGAAGGGCCTTTTACGCAACAAGCGGTTGTTGGCTTTGAACGTGAAACCGATATGGTTTACACCCAAGCTGCACCTGTGCAATACATTAATACACCCGAAGGCGTTATCAAGGTTGGGCGAGCAAACTCTAGTTCGTGTGTACTTTGGAATCCGTGGATTGAAAAATCAAAGCGCTTGTCTAATTTTGCTGACGGTGAATACAAAACCATGTTATGCCTAGAAGCCGCTAATGTATTAGAGGATGCGGTTACCCTTGAACCACAGCAAAGCCATACGTTGGTAACATCTATAGAGTGGGCATAATAAGATATGCTTGATTAGGATTCTTAAATTTTAAAATAATAAAAAACAATATAGGAAATAGTGTGTTTAATAATCAGCAAATAACGGATTTACCACAACACAAAAGCATTGAGTTTAAAGCGCTTGCCGATAAAGCACTGCTCCATGCTCAGCTTAACTGGTTAGTATTTTATATTCCCTTTAGCGCAATATTAGCCGCTATTTGTTACTTCAACGAAAACTTTGCCAATAATATGCAAACGTATTTATTAATTGGTATGCCTATTTTAATACTCATCTCTATGCTTTACAGCGTTGCGAGTATTAAATTGCAGGGTGTGGCTATGCGCCAGCACGACATTGCGTTTAAAAAAGGAATTATTTGGCAGCGGGTTACTATTTTACCGTTAGCACGCGTGCAGCACATTGAAATACATCGTGGACCTATTGAGCGAAAGCTGGGTTTAGCCAGTTTAAAACTGTATAGCGCCGGTGGCATGAGTGCCGATTTGCAAGTAAGTGGGCTTACGCACACTGATTGTAAAAATATGCGCCAGTTTGTTCAAGATTACCGCCAAGAACACACGTCTACACAGGCTGTACCAGCCGATGAGTGATTTAACACCTCACCCCACACAAACGGATGCTGCTCACGCGCAACTGTGGCAAAAAGTATCGCCTTGGGCGCTTGTGTATTTTGTTGCCCATTTTGGTGTGCGTTTTGTGCGCGACGGCATATTTAACTTATTACCGCTTGGTTTTGTATTTGTTACACAAGTAGAAAATAAACTTTTTTGGGGGCAAATTGCAGCAGCAGTGGCTGTAAGTGCGTTGCTTTTATACTCTATTTTATATTACAGAAACTTTAGGTTTTGTATTTCAAGCGATAACGAAATACTGCTTAATAAAGGCGTTTTTAAAAAAGAACGTTTAACGCTTAAATTTGAGCGAGTTCAAAATGTAAATATTGCTGAGCCTTTTTACTTTAAACCAGTAACGCTGGTTAATTGTATTTTTGATGCGGCGGGTAGTGCGGCTCAAGAAGCTGTATTGCCAGGAGTAACCCAAAGTTATGCAGAGCAAATGCGAAAGCAAATATTTGCTTACAAGGCCCAACAGCAGCTTGAGCCAGATACGGAAGTAGAAACCGACGAGGCTGCAGAGCAAAGTAGTTTGTTTATTTCTAACAAAGAAATAGCTAAGTTTGGTTTAATGTCGAACATGGCTATTTTAGCGTTAGCAGCCATTGCACCGCTCATAAATGTGGTAGCCGATGTGCTTGAAAAGCAGCTAATCACAAAAGTAGAAGGCTTTTATGAGCAAGAACTTGGCCTTGTAGCCAGTGCGGCGTTATTTGCCATATTCACATTATTTGTATTTGTGGTACTTATTGCTGTTTTGCTGTCGGTGGGGATGTCGCTGATCCGCTTTTATAATTATCAGCTTTATTTTAAAGGTAAAAAGTTTAAACGCATTGCTGGTTTATTAGAGCGCCACCAGTTATCTATGAGCTTAGATAAAGTGCAGTCGATTGTCATAAAACAAAATATTATTGCCCGATTACTCAAGCGCTTTACCGTTGAATTTTTACAAGCGAGTAGCGGTGGTGCAATGGCGGGCATGGCCGCTAAAAAAAATAAACAAACCTTAGTACTACCTGTATTAAATAACGAGCAAGTTAACAGTGTATGCCAGTGGATTTACCCGTGGTTTAACAATAGCGCTCTGGCATTTAAGCAGGCAGAGCGCGCTCTTTGGTATAAAAACTTAGTTTTGTATGCATTGTTACCTAGCTTACTTGTGGCTGTTTTTTGTTATTTTAATGAGCTAAATTACTTTATTAGCTTGGGTGTACTTGGTGTATTTGCGGGCTTGGTTACTCTGTCGTATCAGCGTTATGGCTACTATTTACATGAAGATAATGGCCGATTTTACATGGTTGTACGCAAGGGCATGATTGGCGTACATTACCGCGTGTTTGAACTTTATAAAGTACAAAGTGCTAGCAGCGAAAGTACCTATTTAATGCGAAGATCAGGACTGAAAAGTCTGTATATACAACTTGCTCACGGCTTTGCGTTTATGCCATACATAAAAGAGCAAGATGCTGATTTTGTGATTGATTTTACTCTTAAACAGGCTGAGTCAGACACTCGTAGTTGGATGTAACGTCTTTAAGCAATAAAGTATGTGCAAAAACACATTTGCACATGCTTTATTACACTTTTTTACTGCAATCCCAGTTAGTTTAATAATACTCTAAGCATTATTAAAGATACTACTTAAGGGATTATTGTGAAAAAGTCACTCATTGCCTCTGCTTTGTTGCTTACTACCCCCGCATTCGCTGCCGACTGGCAAACCATTCATACCGAACATTTTAATGTGCACTACAGCATTGAGCATATTGATTTTGCTAAATCGACCGCTGTTGAACTTGAAATAATACGCACCAAAGTGCTTGAGCAGCAAAATCGTGCACTCGATAAAGTAGTCGACGTTGTCGTGTTTGATCCCTTAAATGCGGCGAACGGGTTTGCCTTGCCTACATCGAACAACCCTGTGATGGCACTTTTTACTACGCCACCGCAGTCTGATACGGTGATTTCGAATAGCCCCGGCTGGCAGCAATTACTGGTGTTGCATGAATATATTCATTTAGTGCATTTAGCGCAGCCTACACGTAACCACTGGCAACAAAAAGTGCGCGGTTTATGGGATATTTACGACTTAACCTACAGTGATACACCGCGTTGGGTTGCTGAAGGATACGCAACATTAATTGAATCTAAAATGACAGGACGAGGGCGATTATTTGATAATTACTCTGAGTCGATATTGCGTGAATTTGCCCAGCAAGGTGCGTTACCAACCTATGGCCAATTGAATAGTGATAGTGGTTTTATGGGGGGCTCAATGGCCTATTTGATGGGCAGCCGGTTTTTATATTGGTTAGAGCAAACATTTTCAGAGCAAATCCTTGATAGTGTATGGACCCGAATGCAGGCGGTTAAGTTACGTGACTTTGATGAAGCGTTTGAAGGTGTGTTTGGGCAAAGCGCAGCCAAGTTGTATCGCCGTTTTATAGCTGAATATACGTATAAGGCCATGCAGCAAGAGCAAGAAGAGCAACCACTTAATAGTGAGTTATGGCTTGAGCTTGATTTATACGCTAGTAATCCAGCGCTTTCACATGATGGCAGTAAGCTTGCGATAGTTGAGCGTAATGAAAAGCGTGATACTAAGCTGGTTATTTATAGCACCGAAGATAACACCAAAGCGATGAATAGCTTTGAAAAAGCGCAAAAAACGCTAATTGAACAAGATCCGCTCGATATACCTGATACGCCGCCGAGTGTATTTAAGCGTGAACAAAAACAAATACTTAATCAAATAAACCGGGCTGGTATAGCTAACCCTCAATGGATAAATAGCACGACACTGTATTTTAATGCCTATAGCACTGAAGAGTCGGGCATTTATAATCGGGTGTCTGATATATTTAGCTATAACATTGAAACCGGCAACGTAGAAAAGCTAACCGAGCTTGCAGGTATCAGGCGCTTTAGTGCAACAAGCAACGGTGAAGTTGTGTATGCAGAGCAAATACGTGATGGGTATTCTGAATTAGTAAAAGTAGATATAAACACCGGTGCCATAACGCCTTTGTTCAAAAAAAGCTTAAATACCGCATACGATTACCCCACGCTTAGTCCTAATAATAAAAAATTAGTTTATTTATCAGCTTCTTTAAACGAAAACTGGCAAATGTATATACAAGATGTTGACAGGGGTATTAGCCAGTCGGTGCCTATGCCAAACGGATATCAATATTTAACCCAACCTAGTTTTAGTATTAATGGCGAATCAATTTACTTTGTTGCTGGGTTAAATAATACGACTGATATTTATAACTATCATATAGCCAGCAATACCCTTAAGCGATTAACACAAGGGCAAGAAGCTGTTGCTCACCCCATAGAAATGCAAGATGAGACACTGCTTTATTTATCGATTCATGCCGACGGCCCTGATATAAAAAGCCTAGCAAATAGCAGTATTAGCACCACGGTGACCGATTTAGCTATTAATAGCAAAGCCCCGTTATTAATAGCTAATGAGCACACGTTGCCAGAGGCTAAAGTATACACCCAAGATGTTGGCGAACAGCGCGATTATGCAGTACTTGATCAGCACGCAACCTTTGCGTTGGGTTCTCAGTATTATTCTGCATCGACCAGCTTATTAAGTCTGGGTATTAAAAGCAGTGACTTATTAAAGCAGCTAGACCTGCAAGCGGGTTATAGTATTGATGTAAACGATAGCGCATTACATGGCGGGTTTGTAAATGCTAAATATAATGCGCTTGATGTTAAGTTTAAACTCGCTTTGTATGACTACAACTTAGATACTTCTCGTCAATATCAAGCTGTAAGCCCAAGCAATTTAAATACAAAAAGAGATGCGCGTGGTGGGTTTGTAGCAATGAGCTATCCACTTAAGTTTGGACAATTAAGTCTAACGCCCGAGCTGGCTTATAACTATACCGATTATAAACAAAGCCATACCCGTTGGGCGCGTTTAGGTTTTGCTCAAAGTTGGCAATATGACCGCCAAACGTTTGCTATAGGGCAACGTGTTAATGCCCGTTGGTACGAAGGAAGAGGTGAAAACAATTGGCAGGGTTATGACCTAGATGCCAGTGTATTTGGTAAGGTATTTAACGCTCCTTTGTACATCAACTTTACACAGAGGCAGAGAGACGATGCACGCCTTGCGCTAGGCGGGTTTAGTTCAAACCTTATTAATCAACACTACAGTAGTGAATTTGTGCTGGCAGCTGACCTGCCTTTTTACAGCGCAACTGCCGATCGTTACCAAGGGTATGGCGGTGGAGTTACTTATAAAGAAGGTATGCCATGGCTTTATTACACTCAACATCAATTAGATGACAGCGTTTATGCACAAAGTTACGGTTTAAAATATCAAGGTGACTTTAGCTTTGGCATGGGGCCTGCGGGTGTTAACGATTTAACATTTAATATGGGGGTTTCGCGGGTTGAGGGCAGCAGCTTTGATGATGAAATGCGTGCGTGGCTAAGCTTCTATTATTCGCTTTAACTAGGATGAATGAGTTTACTTGAACTGTGGATTGTAAACCGATTAACCACAGTTCAATTTAGCCTGCTATTTATATTGCAGCGACAACAACTTGGCTTGATATACGTCTAACTTTTTATCGTCTCGTTCATATTCAATTGCTTTTTTGAGAAGTCGCTTTGATCGCTCAGTTTTGCCTTGCTGGTAGCGAACTTTAGCAAGTTCTAAGTACAACTCAGAGATATAGGGAGCTTTAAATAAAGCGAGCTCTAAGTGGTCTTTTGCTCGATTAATATAACCGGTTTGTAATTCGTTTTTTGCTAAAGCAAGCAGTTCATAAGGATCTCTTTCTTTGTAATTTAATTGGCTGGTTAGTTGCTCTGCAAGTACAGTTTTACCAAGTTGTTTAGCTAATACTTGATAGTTGTTAATTAAATTTATGCTCGATAAATTATTGTTTATAGCTGTTTCGTAAATTACTTCTGCTGTTTTTAAATCACCCGCACGGCGATGTAAAATACCTGCCATGTTAAAAAGCTCAGGATCATTTGGGGTAAATTTGTTGGCTTGTAGAATAAAAGAATAAGCAGCGTTAAGATTTTCTTCAGCAAATGCTTTAGCTGCTAAGTTGCCATAAAATTTAGCCACTAAGTCGTTGTAGTTGGCGCTGCCTGAATAAAAGCTACCGCGTGTAGGAAAATAATCGATAAGCGTACCTGGGCGAAAAACCTGAATAACGTTATCTTTTTTCTCAAATTTTGGTGCATACACCATGGTTCTAAAATGATTAGCTACATAGACCATTCCACTTTCTTTTGCGTACACAGGTTCACTAGTAACTTCTTGAAAGCTGGTTTCTAGCCCCAGCGTATTGGCATAACTTTGTGTAAGAACCGCTAAACTAATACAGTTGCCGTGTGCGCGAGTCAGAGTTTGCGAAGAAGTTAATGTGTCACCATGATAACTAAAATCGCTAAGTTGATTTTCTAAATAGTTGTAAATAATACGATCGGTTCTAACACCATTTAGTTGCTGCTGGTCGGCATAAGCTAAAAAGCGTTTTTTTTCGGCGTTTGGCAATTCAAAAATATTCAACTCGCTGGGAGTGTCTATTTGTTTAAAGTGGGTGTGATTAATAAGCGCAGTAAGCTGGGGTTGCTTGATTGCATGCGTTGTTGGAGTGCTTTTACATGCACTTAAAAATACCAAAAATAATGTAACTAATACTATAGATTTCATAAGCCACCTCAATGTGATTTTTAACATTACATTGAGGTGACTTTTTAATCAAGCGGTTATTGTTCGTTGTTTATTATGACGATTTTTTTGCGATTGTTTTTTACGTTTGTGGCGTGTGAACCATAAATAAAAGCCAGTAGCGCTTAGCCATAGTGGGCTTAGACCTATAAAACTCCACAGTATTTTACTTATTAGGCCAGCAAAATAACCAAAATGAAGCTTACGAAAGCTGTCTAGCACTTTCCAGCCAAGACCTACTTGGCGTATATCCCAATTGGCAATATGCTCACCAGTGATTTTGTTATACGAAACGGTATTAGCGTATTCACTTGCCAGTGGGTTAGTGGAGTTTACTTCACCAAATACAGTAATGTTGTCATCAGGCTCTAATGGCATAACCAAGTAAGTGCTGTTGAACGTAGCTATTTGTTGCTTGCTGTCATCTAAAATATCTTGGAAGGAAACAGTTTTGCTATACAGGTTTTTGGTTAGGGCATGATGTTCTTCTTCAGCATGTTCAAGTACTTCGTGATACCAAACGGCACCATTAAAATATCCACCGGTTATAGCTAAAACAATTAAAATAGGTGAGCCAATAACACCAGTCATTTTATGAATATCACTTAATACGATTTGTAATGTTGCGCGCCAACGCACGGTAAATAGGCGTTGCCAAAACTTTCGGTAAATAATAAGGCCGGTTATTCCGAGCACCAATAAAAATAAAGCAAAAAAGAACCCCAAAACGGTGCCTGTTTGGCCTGGTAAGCTTTTTAAATCATTGAGTAAAAAGGTGTAATGGAGTTCTAAAAACCAATCTGTAAAATAATGGCTCGTTCCCACGGGAGTTGACAAAATATCACCAGTATATTGATTTAAATGAAATTTATACCAAACTTGCGACTCGCGCTCGATTAAGTAAACCCGATCAGCTGTATCGTCGTTAAAAATTTCCCAGCTACCGATGACATACTCAGGGTAAGCGTTCTGAGTGATGGAAATTAACTCATCCATATTCAAGCGTTCAGGTTGAGTGCTAATCACAAAATGACTTTCGGGCATAAGTAGGCCATCTATCTCGCTTTTAAATACGAGCACACTGCCGGTAATACTAATTACAATTAATGGAATAATTGCAATGAGAGCAATCCAGCTATGAATTTTGAAAAGTGTTTTTCTCATGGGTTATCGTTATCTAATTCACCTATATACAAATGATATCAATTGTTATTTGTATTTAATAGTAATTGAGTAAGTATTCGGGAAATTAATAAACTGTGCACATTACATAACATATTTTGTAAATATAAGTTTCCAGTTCCTTGAAAGGGTTTTTGCTGTTTAGTTGAGTTAAATTAACTTCACTCTACAATGCCGCGCTCACAGTAAAAGCCTTTTAAAACATATGTTTAATAAATGTTTTTATTAAGTAATTAAAGTAACCGTTATGTAACAGCGAGGTTGTTTTGGCGCACTATTTGCCTATTTTGTCTTCATTTATTTTACTTTTTAGTTTTTTACCATTGCTAAATAAAATTAGAAAAAACAGAAGTGTTTCTGGTTTATCTTTGTTGATGATGACATTTGGAGTCGCACAAAGTCTCTATTTCATAACGTATAACATTTATTTTGAGCGATACTTTATTGCTTTACCTTTTTTTGTAACAGGCGTATTGAGCGGCTTGATCTTGTACTTTTTTGCCCGTTACAACGCCGCAAAGCAAGAGCGGCTGCAATTAATACTCATGCTTGGCTTTTCGCTTATGCCTTTTTCGCTGTTATTAAGTCCAAACTTTGATACCGCATGGGTGCTCAACGCACTTACTTATGTAGGATTGGTGATGAGCTCAGTGCGCGTAATGCCACAAACCTACAAAACGCTGCGCACAGGTGATGTAAGTAATTTAAGTGCTCGTTACTTTAGTTTGCAGTTCATAGCGGGCATTTGTGGCTTAGTTGTTGAGTTAACAAATACCATACCAAGTACTTCACACTTACTTATGTTTATCATGTTGTTGCTGACTAATGCTGTGCAATTTGGTTGCATGCAATATTATAAAATGCGACCAGTAATGGCTTAATGTTTTCATTTATATTTAGGTAAATATATGGCATGTTACTTTATCGTTATTCAAAGGATAGAGTATGAATTGGGAGCAATTTGGCTATTTATGCCGAATAAATAGTTCAGCACAGTTAAGCAAAAGCGATAAGCTAAGGTTAAGTGAAAAGGCGAGCCTAAGCATATATCAAGGCGATAACGACGATAGTGAACTTGCAAAAGCGCTAGTTGTAGGTGTTGTGTCGCAAGACGAAATAGCCGCGCAAAAAAGTGCAACTTATTACCAGTGTTTACCCAAATTAATCAACGACTTTAAATTTGAGCATAAAGGCTGGCTTGTTTATTTGACGTTTGTTTTTGCGTTTTTTTGTTTATCTTCTCTTCTTTACCAACTTTTTGTTGTTCCTGCATTTGTAGACATGTATAGCATGAACCTACGACATGATCACAATACCTTTGATAGCTATTTTCGCTATTGGTATGTTCCGATAATAATATTGTTTTTGTTGCTCAGCTTCATACTCAGCGTAATTTTAAAGCTCAAAAACGCCAGTATATTGAGTGAGTTAAAGCCGTTTTCAGGCTTGTTTAAAGTGTTTTTCCCACGAAAACTAGTCAAAAACTACGAAACACTAACTGCTATTTTATTTGTTCCATTAAGCTCAGTAAATTCAGGTGTTACAACCACAGAAACAAAGCATTTATATGAGTGTGAAGCACTGGGATTAAATGCTCAAGATGAGTTTGAAGTACTGTTACAGCAGCAGTTAAAACAGTTTAATCAGCTCGCAAAACGCTTTATTAATAAACTTATAATTATTTATGGTGCAGTGATTGTTGTCTCTATTTATTTGTTTGTTTCAGCGGCCTATAAACCACTATTTATGTATGGAGAAGTATTATGAAAGCAAAAGGATTTACGCTCATAGAGTTAATGGTGGTTGTATCAATTATTGGTATTTTGGCTGCTGTAGCATTGCCTCAATACAGTAAATACATGCAAAAGGCAGAGCTTGTTGATCCCCTTGCTATGGCGGCTGCAATAAGAGAAGACGTAACTGTGTTTTACCTCGAGAATAAACGTTTTCCTAATAATAATGAAGAAGCGGGTGTGCCTGCTAGTCAATACTTAATAGGGAATAGGGTAACGGGAATTACTATTAAAAACGGTGCCATACATATTGCTTTAGGCAACAAAGCATCTCGGCCTTTACAAAATACCACATTAACGTTTAGACCAGCAGTTGTTGAGGGCAGCCCCTCTAGCCCAATTTCTTGGTTGTGCGGCTTTGATCAGCCAGTCACAGGTATGAAAGCGATTGGCGAAAATAAAACCTCAGTGCCAAAAGATTTATTACCCTCGGCGTGTATTTAAAATACTAGGGAAGCTAATGCAATTAACTATTCACCAAATTGATGCGTTTACACACACTTTATTTAAAGGCAATTATGCAGCTGTTATCCCACTTGAGTCGTGGTTGGATGATGACCTAATGCAAAACATAGGCGCTGAAAACAACGTATCTGAAACTGCGTTTACCTGTAGGCAAACCGATGGCTGTTTTGCTATTCGTTGGTTTTCACCTTTAATGGAAATAGACTTTTGTGGCCATGCCACTTTGGCTGCTGCGTATGTATTATGTGAAGAACATAATGTATCGCAAATTCGCTTTATCGCTGATGCAGTAGGCGAGCTTATTGTTAATAGAAACAATGATGGCAGCTTTGCTATGACATTCCCTAAACAAGCACCTGTAGAGGTTAAAAACCCGCCACAGACACTGTTAAATGGCTTGTCTATACAACCTATTAAGGTACTTAAAAATCGCCAAGCTTACTTTGCTGTTTATGAATCTGCTAAACAGGTGGAGAACTTAATTACCGAGTCGCTACTCTTAAAAACGTTAGCGCCACACGATGTAGTTGCCACTGCGCCGAGTGATGAATACGATTTTATTTCTCGTTATTTTTGGCCTGCCAGCGGTGGCGATGAAGATTATGTCACGGGCTCTATTCATACAGGGCTTGCTCCATATTGGGCAAAACTGTTAGATAAGACACAATTAACTGCCTATCAGGCATCTAGCCGAGGTGGTCATATACAGTGCGATGTTGGGGAGTCAACGGTAACTTTAACAGGTCATGCTGTTAGGTATTTAAAAGGCACAATTTACCTTTAATGGTGATATGGATTAAGTTTATAAAAAAGGCCACAATCAATGTGGCCTTTTTTTTTACAACTACTTACGCTTCTAGTGCTTTTGCAATTAAGCGATCAATATACTTTTTATGTGCTTTAGCTGCGGTATCTGCGCCCCATGACAGGCTTGTATCAGCTATTTCGGTTAGCTGATATAACGCAGCCGTTTTAGCGAGGTTATCAAACTTACTTGGTTTGCCTAAACCTGCAATGGCAATCAGTTGATTTACATATTCAATTTGTAGGTTATGACTGATTGAGCTGACTTCTGCGTCTTTAACAAAAATGCTCGCTGTTAAATCCCCCATAAATTGATTTAAGCTATATTCGTTTCCGTATAGCGCGGTATCTGAAATACGCAGTAAAACCGCCGGATGCAATAGTTGTGCAAGCACAGACTTTTGCATTCCTAAAATCATTTTATGAGGTTTAGGGTCTTCATTTTTACCATAATGATTAAACCCGCGGCGCTGTTGCTGCATGAAATTATAAAGCGGTTGCATGCTTTGTAATACATCAGGTGCAAACACGTATTCGGCTAAAATTTCCATGGCTTGGGTTTGTTTTTCAAGTGGCACTGGGGTGAAAGGTTTGTCGGCGTTTGCATCACCTACAACGGCGCGCTCTACATACACTCCACCAATTTGACGAGACACAATACCTGCCTGCGATCTGTATTGGCCAAATAAGCTATTGGCTGAGGTGACAAGTTGCTGGTAAGAGTCGCCTTCAACAGTGGCTTTATCTTTAAGCTCAGTAAATAGTTTATTGATAAGTGCCATACGGTCTGCACCATAGGCTGCTGGGTTTGATGATAAGTCACCAATCATAACACGGGGATCGATATGACGGCCCGGCGCACGCATGTCGTCAGCATCGTTACCAAACGCTAATGCATGCTCACTAGAACGCGCAAGAATTTTACTAAGGCGAGCTTGCTCGGCAGATTCATCAGCCAGCGCTACGCTGTATCCGTAGTTAATAGCCCAGTCGTCGTAAGGACCTGGTTTAGTTTGAAAAATATCCCCTTGCTGCATGCCAATTGGTGCAATATTAGCCGGTGCGTAGTCCATTACTGAGCCTGTTACGATACCTTGGGTTTTACTCTTGTCGTGCACTTCTTTTTCATCCCACAAAATAGATGATTTCATGTTGTGGTTAAGGCCCAATGTATGACCTACTTCATGCAGAATAAGCTGTGTTAACCCTTGGCGTATCATTTCGTTTTCTTCAATGCTATCGCCAGCAGCTAAGCCCTTTGCAAGCATAAGGTTTTGTTGAATTTCATGACCTAATGAGCAGTTTAATTCACCAGTATGTGTACTATTGCTGTGGCTCATAGCGCCTTGTGTATAAAGGGTGTCGTAAATCCAGCGATTTTTCATAAATACAAACTCAAGCATAATGTCTGAGCCCAGTATTTCGCCTGTTAGCGGGTTGGCAAGTGCAGGCCCGTAGCCACCAAAGGGAGGCTTAGGCGATGAGGTCCAACGCAGTACATTGTAATTAATGTCGCCTGCATCCCAGTCGGCATCATCAGGTTGTACTTTTACTTCTAAGGCATTTTTAAAGCCTGCTTTTTCAAAAGAGCTATTCCACGCAAGTACGGCGTCTTTTATTGTATCGCGCCACTCTATTGGTGTAGTGTTTTCTATCCACCATGTAATTGGTTTTACAGGCTCTGAAAGTGCAGCGCTTTGATCTTTCTTTTGTAAATCCCAGCGCTTAATTACATCTTCGTAAGGCGTCCAATCAGTTGACGTCATTTGATCAAACTGGTTTGTGAAATAGCCAATGCGCGCATCGTCTAAACGAGGTTGATAACTGTTTTTAGGTAATGCGACAAATGAATGCTGAACCTTCACCGAAACACTACGCGGGTCACTTACTGCGCCAGAGCCACGAACGGTTGGACTTGCATTGGTAAATACGTAATCGACGACAACGTCTAAATTATTAGGGTAAGGACGCTGTTTAATAATACGCGACTTTTTGCTGTCTAATTTACCCACTTTAAAACGTTTTTTAGCATTTTTATCTGCAGGGTTAATAGTTGGAGATACTTTATGAAGTGCTTCACTTAAAAATAACTTATTGACGTTAAATGCAATTTTACCGTCTTCTTCTTTTTCTATTTTAATACTCGCGAGCACGGCTTCACTAATGTTTGCATTGCTGGCTTTTGAAATGGCACTGTTCTCGTCAAATTTATAACGAGGTGTTTTACTTATAATATCGATACGGTCGAAGTACTTTCTAAACTCAATGAGTTTGGTTTCACGGTACGATCCACGAAAGTGTCCTGCATCAGTCACCCCATCAACAGTATGAGCAAAATAAACGAAAGGAGTATCAAGTTGCGATTCGTTAATGACCATTAAGTGCTTACCCGTTTTTTCGTCCTGATAAAGGTTAAATACACCGGCAAATTCGGTTTGTCCTTTGATCATTTCACTTAATGTTTTTGGTTTTTTTTCGTCTTTTTTGTCATCGGCAAAAGCATGGCCGCTTAGGGCAATACTGAGCGCAAGAGTTAGGGTGGTTAGTTTCATAATGTCATCTTTTCGTTTGTTAATTTATTTTTACTGTACGTAATTTCAATTTGTTTCGTACAACAAATCGATGAAATAATACCTTTTTTATTTAATGTATTGATTTTAAATAGTAAAAGTTTGTAACAAAATATAATTTTATGGCTATATAATCTAATTTATAATTAAACGATTCATTATGAGAAGTATAATTAATGCACATTTGTAACAGTTGCTTACAAATGTCACGTAATTGTTTAATTAAGCTCTGTTATTATGGCGTTAATAGAAATTTGGGGTAATTAGGATATGCAAACAAATTCACTTAGATGGGTTTTTCCATTTGTTGCGCTTGCGATAGGAGTTGTTGGTTTTAAAGCAATAAACGCGCTTGCCAGTGAGCAAGAAAAAAAGGCGTTAGTTGATACGCGACCAACCGTTCAAGTTGAGCCGGTTTCGGCTAACGATCATCAGGTTATAATTAACAGCTATGGTGAAGTAAAGCCGCTGGAAAATACACAACTGTCTGCACAGGTATCGGGAGAGGTACTGAGTTGGCATCCGAACTTTGTTGCCGGTGGGGTTGTAGCGCGTGGTGAAACCTTATTTTCAATTGAAAAAGATAACTACGAAGCTGCAGTGCTCGTGGCTGAAGCTGAACTTGCTCGCGCCCAAGCGGGTTTAATTGAAGAACAAGCGCAAGCAAAAGTAGCTGAAGACGAAGCAAAACGCTTTCCAAGTAAAGCACGTACCGATTTATTTTTACGCAAGCCTCAAGTGCTTAGTGCGCAAGCAAATGTTAAATCAGCACAAGCAGCATTAAAACGTGCGCAGCGCGATTTAGAAAACTGTGATGTTAAAGCACCTTATGATGCACTTATTGTGAACCGTAATGTAGGTGTGGGCCAATACGTGACAATGGGCTCTCAAGTTGCTGAGTTAAACAATATAGAAACAGCTGAAGTTATTATTCCTATTGCAGGCTTTGATAGTGTGTTTTTGCCTGAGCGCATTAAAGGGATTACTGCAACCGTTATTCAAAAAGGCCTTAATAGCTTTACCCGTGAAGGTGTTATTGACCGCGATTTAGGCATTGTAGATAACGCAACACGTATGAGCAGTTTAGTGGTGCGAATTGAAGACCCGTATGGCCTTAAAAATAAGCAGCCAGCAATTAAGTTTGGCAGTTACGTACAGGTTAATTTTGCCGGTACGACATTAAGTAATATCTATCGTTTACCCCAGGCGCTTGTTAACAACCAAACCGTTTGGGTAGTTGGTGAAAACCAAACCCTTGAACCAAGAAAGGTAACGGTAATACGAGAAGAGGGCGAGTACTTCTATATTAGTAGTGGCCTAAAAGCTGACGATAAGCTGGTGGTTACGTTACCAGAGTACCCTCAAAAGGGAATGGAAGTTAAAATAGCAGGTGCGCAACCGGCACCTGAAAGCTCTGATGTGAGCACCTCAAATACGCAACAGCTTTAAGGTGTAATACAATGAGTGAATCAACACAAACAAAACAAACAGGGTTAATAGCTTATTTTGCTAATAACTCGGTTGCTGCAAACTTAATGATGTTGTTTATTATTGTTATGGGCTTTTTAAGCTACAAAACGATTCAGCGACAAATGTTTCCTAATATAGAAATTAACTATATTAACGTAAACGCTAATTACCCAGGTGCCTCTCCTCAGGAAATTGAAGAAAGTATTCTTATAAAAATTGAAGAATCACTTAAAGATATTACCGAAATAAAAAAAGGCGTGTATCGCGCATTTAGAAACGGCGGCTCTGCAAGTCTTGAAATTCATACAGACGCAGAACTTACCGATGTGCTTGATAAAGTAAAATTGCGTGTTGACGGTATTGCTACTTTTCCAGCTGGGATGGAACCGGTCACCATAAGTCAGATTGAATTTAGACAAGATGTAATAGGCATGACACTGGTTGCTGACTTGCCTTTATTTGAGCTTAAGCCGATAGCAAACAATATCGAAGATGAATTGCTGCAATTATCTAATGTATCGCTTGTGGTCAATGATGTACCGCTTGATGAAATAGCGATTGAAATCGATCCAGATACATTACGCCAGTACAATTTAACAATTTCAGATGTTATGAATGCCGTGCGTCGTTACTCAGCTAACTTTTCGGCAGGTCAGTTAAAAACGGATGCGGGCGTTATATCAGTTCGTGTTGAAAACCAATTTTATTCAGGCGAAGAATTTAGACAAATCCCGGTAAAAATTGGCGAGTATGGTGCCAAAGTTTTACTGCAAGATATTGCCACAATTAAAGATCAATTTACTGAAGGTGAACGTTATTTTAAGTTTAATGGTGAAAATGCCGTTTATTTATCAGTAAAAGCAACGCAATCACAAAATATTATTCCGGTAGCTGAATCGGTTAAAGCGTATATTGATAAAAAGAATAAAGAGCTCCCACCGGGTGTGCGTATAGAGCCTTTAATGGATATGACGTACTACCTAAATGCTCGCTTAGATATGATGAAATTAAACCTTCTTCAAGGTGCGATTTTAGTCGCAATTATGTTGTCGTTATTCTTACGCTTTAAGTTGGCATTGTGGGTAATGATAGGTTTACCAGTGTGCTTTTTAGGCGCGATGATGGTGATGCCACTATTTGGTATTAGCATAAATATTATCTCGTTATTTGCGTTTATCATGGTGCTAGGGATTGTGGTGGATGACGCCATAGTTATAGGCGAAGCCGCATACAGTGAGGTTGAAAAAAGTGGCGGCGGTGTCGATAACGTTGTACGAGGTGCAAAGCGTGTAGCGACCCCAGCGACATTTGGTGTACTTACTACCATTGCTGTATTTGCGCCGTTTACGCTTTCGAGCGGCCCTGAAAGTGCCTTTTTTTACGGTATTGCTGTTGTTGTAATGCTGTGTTTGGTATTTAGCTTAATTGAATCGAAACTTATATTACCTGCGCATATTGCACATACACATTTTACTCCTATTAAAAAAGGTGGCTGGCGAGATAGATTTAATACCCGCTTTTTTGGTTTTGTAAATGGCCCATATAAACGGTTTGTTTCCAAGTGTGTTGAATGGCGTTGGACTGTTTTATTTAGTTTTATTGCTTTATTAGTCGTGACTTTTGCATTAATTGCTTCAAATCAGGTGCGCACTATTCCTTCACCTAAAGTCCCGCATGATTTCCCACAAATTAATATTGAAATGAATGACAACGTATCCGACATTCAAACTATTAATGCTATTCGTGAAATAGAAGCGATGGTGCTTGAGGTAGATAAAGAAACAGAGCGTCAAACAGGTCAAAAAATTATCCGCGATTTACTCGTGTTTAACCAAGGCCGCACAGAGGCGCAATTATTAGCCCCATTAGTTGATGAAGACTTACGTCCTTACGATGCGTTTGAATTATCGCGCCGTTGGCGTGAAGCCATGCCTACTATTGCAGGTGTTAAATCGTTAACTATTCAAGACGACGTAGGCGGCGGTGGCGGCAACGGTGGTGGCGAGTTTGGTTACCTTCTATTTGGGTCTGATATCGATACATTAAACGAAGCTGGGCGTCGTTTTATTCAATTACTTCAGCAGCAAGAAGGCTTGTTTGATATAAGTTCAACCATAGATCCTGCGAGTAAAGAAGTGCAAATGAGTTTAAAACCCGTTGCCTTTGATTTGGGGTTAGACTTAGCCAGTATTGCCAATCAAGTAGGTGCCAGTTTTTATGGTGGCGAAGCACAACGCGTAATTAGAAATGGTGAAGAAGTCCGTGTAATGGTTCGTTACCCTAAACTTACACGCGAAGCATTTTCATCACTTAAACATACAGTGGTGACTACACCAACAGGGCGCGAAGTGTTATTGGGTGATGTGGTTGAGCTAACCGAAACACCTGGTATTAGCTATATTCGCCGTGAAGGTGGCTATCGAACTGTTTATGTGTACGGCAGTATTGATGAAGAGCAAATTGAGCCGGGCGAAGTGGTTAAACAGGTAAAAGAAAACCTATTACCACAGCTTAAAGAAGAATACCCAAGCGTTAAATCAGAACTTGGTGGTGCTATTGAGGAGCAACAGGCGCAAGCCAATGAGCAAATGTTGTTTTTTGCAGGAGGCATGATATTAGTTTACATACTGCTTGCTGTACCACTAAAAAGCTATTCACAACCGCTTATTGTAATGTCGGTTATTCCGTTTAGCTTAACGGGGGCTATTTGGGGGCACTACTGGTTTGATTTGGATATGAGCTTAATGTCTGGCTTTGGTCTTATTGCTGCGGCGGGTGTTGTAATTAATGACTCCTTGGTTATGACCGACTATGTAAACCAGGTACGTAAGCAAGGCGTTAGCGTTAAAAATGCTGTAATTGAAGCCGGCTGTGCGCGTTTCAGAGCAATATTACTCACCTCAATCACTACGTTTGCTGGTGTGTTGCCTATTATGTTTGAAACCAGCCTACAGGCTAAGTTTGTAATTCCTATGGCAGTTGCGCTGGGATTTGCAGTTATGTTTGCAACCTTAATTACGCTTATTCTTGTACCTTGTTTGTACATTATATTAGGTGATATTGGGGCGCTATTTAAAAAGACTTACCGACGTATTTTTAAGCGAGGAAATGTAGAAGTGTCAGTTGATAGCTAATTTTTGCTAAACAATAAAAAAAGGACTGAGCGTTAACACTTAGTCCTTTTTTGTTTTTATCAATTTTTAATTAGTCTTTAAATTGCTTGTGGCATTCTTTACAACCTTTAGCCCATGCACCAAAGGCTTTACCAATAACCGCTTTGTCACCAGATTGAGCAGCTAGAGCAAGTTTGTCTGCGTTTGCCGCAAACGCATTGGCTTTTTCAACAAATACCGTATTTTCAGACCACACAGCAGCAAGTGCCGATGTATCGCCTTTGTCTGTTCCTGCATAAAACGCTTCCCATGGCATTTTTGAAAGCGCTGCTGCGTTATTTGCACGCATTTTGAATTGCTCAGCGTCAAACGGAACCTTGCCCTTAAGCATTGCGCCCATATCACCAATTTGAACTGATAGTATAGAGAATGCACTTTGACGGTATTCAATCGCGTCGCTTGGCTCTTTAAACGCAGAGTTTGCAGATACACTTAGCGCGCATGTTGTTAGTAATGCACCCGCTAGAATCTTTTTAAATTTCATATTATTGCCCCTGTTAACTATTTTTTGACTATTGCTTTGTATCTTAGCTATTGGTTTTATTCAAGCTAATACAGAAAAATTAACTAAAAGTTAATCGTTCATATCAATATCAGCAAATATCATCCCACGTCGCATACTCCGAGTCGCTAAGAATACCTCACCAAGTAATGACATAAATGCACATATTAACAACGCCATAGCGGCCACAAAACAACTAGCGATAGTAACGCCTAAGTTTATTGATTGAATGTGAGATAAAAATAACAGCATAACCACTGCGCATACAAGCAAAGCGCTCAAAACACTTAAACTAAAGGCTATGTGTATACAACGGGATCGTTTTAATAGAGCGCGAAGTTCTGTTGCGAGTGATTTATTAAAATCTTCATCGGTGCTTACTTTTAACTTGCGCTCTAATTGCCTCGCACGGTCCGTAATACGAGCCAAGCGGTTTGATAAAACGCCAAGGGTTGCAGCAATACCCGTTATTAAAAACACCGGTGCAACGGCTGTTTGTATTACTTTAGCCATAGTTAAAATGTTGATTACATCATTATTCATAAAGTACCTGGTGATAATGCAGTTTTTGTTTACAAACATTCACAAAAGTGAAGTGTTTTTTTATTTATATATATCAGTAACTTGGTGTTTTTTTATTTGTGTTCTTTGTATGCTTTATGCTTATTTGTAACCAAAGTGTTGCTTGGTGGGTAATGAACGTTTTATATTCATTCATACATTGTAATTTGCTTTATTAATGTGACTACAATAATACATAAAATATCCTAGGGGAACTCATGAGTAACAATATAATAAAAAAGACAGCGATAGCGACGGCTGTTTCTAGCGCATTTGTGGCAACACTTGCAAGTGCCGCTGAATTACCAAAAGCAAATGTTAACTACAAACAAGTAGAGCAAGTAGTTGAAGTTGCAGCAGACAAAAAAGAGCCTTCAGCTCATATGATCGTTCTTAAAGCAGCAACATCTGTGGATTCAGTAACCGCTGGAACTTATCAGGCTTCAAGTAGCCGTGAAATAACAGCTCAGGTTGAGCAGCTTCAAGACATAATGACTGCAGAGTTGAGCAACTTAGATTTTGATGCAAAAGTAATTGGCAAAACAAAAATTCTTGCTCCAACGTTAATAGTTCAAGCAACACCTGAAGCTTTAAAGCAAATTGCAAAAGATGATCGCGTTGCAAAAGTATTACCAATGTTTGACAGTGAACTTCACGTTGCAGCAAGCTCTGATTATATCAACGCTAAACCATTAATTACTGATGGTATTGTAAGCGGTAAAGGCCAGCGCGTTGCAGTACTAGATACAGGTATTGACTATACTCACGCAGCATTTGGCGGTGCAGGTACTGTTGAAGCATACCTAGCAGCACAAGAAGATCCTACAACGGTTACATGGCCACAAGGCATTGTACAAGGTGGTTATGACTTCATTCGTGATGATGCAGATCCAATTGAAAATGACGCTGCAAATTCACCGTCAACAGGTGATCCAACAAATCACGGTACCTCATCTGCAAACTCTGTAAACGGTATTGCACCAGAGGTTGAGCTATACGCATATTCTGTATGTGGTGGTGGTTGTCCAAGTGCAGCACAAGCAGCTGCATTAGAAGCTGCAATGGATCCTAACGGTGATGGGGATATTTCAGATCGTGTTGACGTAATGAACATGTCTCTTGGTGGTGAATTTGGTGACACTTACACTGGTGGTGGTACACAATACCTAGTACAACGTGCTGTTGAATTGGGTGTTAACATGGTAATTTCTGCCGGTAACGATGGTGATAACCCATTCCGTGTTGGTGGTCCAAGTACAACCCCTAACGCCTTGTCTGTTGGTGCAATGACACACCCAACAACAGAGGTTGGTATTGCAAGTGGAACAGTTGCAGGCGTTGAAGGCGATATTCAAGCGTCAGGTTTTGGCCCACAAGAAGGCTTTACCCTATCAGGTGCTGATATTGATTTAGTATACCCTACAGCAAATCAAAACGGCTGTGATGCTTTTGCAGAAGATGTTGACTTTACAGGCAAAGCGGTACTTATAGACCGTGGTGCCTGTGCATTCACACAAAAAGTACTAAACGCACAAGCTAAAGGTGCTGAGTTTGTATTTATTGCAAATAACACTGACGACGGCACACCAGCCCCAATGGGTGGTTTTGATGCTGCCGTAACTATTAAAAACGTTGGTATTAATTTTGCTGCGGGTGCTGCACTAAAAGCACAGCTAGAAGCTGGCGGCCCTGCAACATTTGATATTAGTGTTGAGATTAAAACAACAGCGGGTGCTGTGGCAACATTCTCATCACGCGGCCCTTCAATGGATGGTTTACTTAAACCAGAAATTACAGCGCCAGGTACAAGTATTGAGGTAGCAGCAACAGGAACTCAAACGGGCACTAACCCTGTGTCGGGTACCTCGTTCTCAGGTCCAATTACAGCCGGTGCAGTTGCTATGATCCGTGAAGCTCACCCGAATCGTAATGCGTTTGAAATTAAAGCAACGATTATGAACGCGGCAAACCTTGAAGTAACTAACGAACCTCTTGCTATCAATCCTGATTCAGAGCTTGCGCCTATTAGTATGATAGGTGCTGGTTTAGTCGATGTGACTAAAGCTGTTAACTTACCTGTTGCAGCATGGGTACATAATGCCGAGTTTGATACAAAACAAGCTGCCCTTTCTTATGGTTTAGTGAGCCTTGCAGAAGCCGGTTCTATCACTAAAACAGTCACTGTGAAAAACTTCTCTGCTGAAGCGAAAACATACAACCTTCGTACTGAAGCACGTTACGAAAGCGACGAAAAAACTGAAGCTGTTAGCTGGGATTTCCCAGAGTCAGTAACAATCCCTGCTGGGCAAGCTGTAAACTTTGACATCACAATGATGGTTGACCCAAGTAAACTACCTGCATGGGAATTAGAGAATCCATTTAGTGCTGATGATATTGCTGCTCGTAGTGCTGCACTAACATCGATTGAGTTTGATGGTGCGTTAGTATTTGATGATGCGTCAACAGATACAACCCACGATTTACACGTTGTGTATCATGCAATGCCAAAAGCAGCAACAGAGCTAAGTTATACTGCCGAGCTGATTGACAATAAAGTTGCACTAGTACTTGAAAACACTGGCCAGACTGAAATCACTCCTCAGGCTGAAAGCATTATTGCAGTAGGTACAGAGAAAACAATGGAAGAGGCAGAGTATAATATTCTGTCGAGCACATTCTCTGCATTTGGTGCAGACTTCTGTGATTCAGGTATTTACATCACTTCATCAATTCAATTACGTGATCCGCTAACGCATACATTCCAAGCAGGTTACAGAGTTGAAATCGATACAGATAATGATGGTGTTGCTGATCAGTTCTTACAAAACTTAAATGACCGTGGTCGTACAACTGCGTCACCAGGTCGTAGCCGTACATTGATCGGTACTACTGACGGTGCTGGCAACGATGGTTGGGCATGGGGTACACCACTTCTTCATTCAGCAGGTGAAGATACAATCACATTTACTGGTTGTTCTGAGCTAATGAACATCGATGGGTCGTTACTTGGTCAGCCAATGAACTTCAGAGTATCAGTGGGTTACCCAAGCTACCAATCAGGTGTATTCTCTGAGACAGACAGTGTAACTGGCTCAGTTGTATTTGGTGTTCAACCAGAAGTTCAAATGACTTCGCTTGAAACTGGCGAAGCTGTTGCATCACTTCTACCTGGTGAAAAAGCAATGGTATCTGCAAGTGGTCCATTTGTTTTATCTCAAGGTGCTGGCACTAACATCATTAAAGCAATGACAAGTGAAGAGCTTACATTACCAGCTATTGAGGCGCCTATCTTAGTGGGTGGTGAATTCTCAGTTTCTGAAGATGCAGCCGATGGTACAGTAGTTGGCGCGCTTACAATTGAAGAAGCTGAGTTTGATTTAGCGGTTTCTGAGTACTACGTTCAATCAAACACCAATATTGGTTTAGGTGTTGATGAGCAAGGCCAAATTGTTGTTGCTGACACCAATATGTTAGCAGGTGATACCACTGCTGAAATGGAAGTTGTTGCGATTGATATTCGAGGCAATGTTTCTGAGCCTGTAACTGTAACTGTTAATGTAACTGCAGTAGTACCTCCGGCTGTTGTTACTCCAGAGCCAGAGAAGAAAAGTTCTTCAGGTTCATTAGCTTGGTTAACTCTTTTAGTTGCACCGTTCGCATTTATGCGTCGTCGCAAGCAAAAGTAAGCTTAAAAACGCTTAAGTACTAAATAAAGGGAGCTTCGGCTCCCTTTTTACATAGCTTCACAAACTAAATCACATAAGGTACTAATTTTAGGTATATTTAAGTAACAAACAAAAATAATAAGGATTTTGCCTGATGACACGTACTCCCTTTGCACTTGCTGCACTCTCGCTTGCTATTCTAAGTGGTTGTAATAAAGCCCCCGAAGAAACTCATAAAAACACGGTTCAAGTTGAGTCAGCTCAAGTAGTAACCGCGGTTGCACCCATTGCTAAAAAAGTACCCCATGAAATGACCATTCATGGTGATACACGTATAGATAATTACTACTGGCTTAGAGATGACGAACGAAAAGCACCTGAAATCATTAGCTACTTAGAAGCAGAAAATGCCTACTCTGAGGCTATGCTCGCGCATACTAAAGCACTGCAAAGTAGTTTATTTGAAGAGCTTAAAGGGCGAATTCAAAAAGATGATGACTCAGTTCCAGTAAAGGACGGAGAGTACTATTACTCGTCGCAAACTCGCGGCGATAATGAGTATGCCACTTACTTACGCAGTAGTGATTTTGCAGGCACCGATCAGGAAGTTATTTTAGACGTAAATGAACTAGCTAAAGGCCATGACTATTTTGCGGTTAGCGGCCTAAATGTAAGCCCAAATGACAACTTAATGGCATATGGTGAAGATACGGTGAGTCGTCGTGTTTACAACATAAAAATTAAAGATTTAAGCACTGGTAAATTATTAGAAGACACGCTCGAAGGCACCAGTGGTTATGTTGTGTGGGCGAACGACAATAAAACGGTGTATTACATCAAAAAAGATGCGCAAACCTTACTCGGTTACCAAGTTTATCGCCATACGCTTGGTACACCACAAAGCGATGATGAGCTTGTTTACGAAGAAACAGACACAAGCTATTACACCGGTATGAGCAAGAGCAAAGACGGCTCAGAAATTTATATTTGGCATAGCAGTACCGATGCATCGGGTTTGTCAGTGCTGAGTGCAAATGATGTAGACGCTAAGCCTAAGCGTTTAATTGAGCGTGAAGCCAACCTAGAATACAGCATTTCAAAATTAGGCAATACTTATTACATTGTGACTAATTTAAATGCGGTTAACTTTCAGCTTATGAAAGTTGATATTGATAAAGCCGGTGATAAAGCAAATTGGCAAAGTGTGATCCCTGCTCGCGAGGATATTAAACTCGAAGACGTTGAGTTATTTGATGACTACTTGGTATATCAACAACGTGAAATGGGTCAATCAACACTGATTGCGCGTAATTTAACATCAGGCAAAGAGTTACCACTAAGCTTTAACGACAGTGCGTACACCATTAATGCGTACGGTAATAACGAATTGAACAGCGATACGCTGCGTGTGTATTACACCAGTATGACGACACCGGGCTCATCTTATGATGTTAATTTGGCCACTGGCGCAAAAACATTATTGAAGCAACAAACGGTATTAGGTGACTTTAACGCAGATAACTACGCGTCTGAGCGTATTTTTGTTACAGCACGCGATGGCGTAAAAGTACCGGTGAGTTTGGTGTATCGAAAAGAGCTATTTAAAAAAGATGGTACTAACCCATTATTGCAATACGGCTATGGTTCGTATGGTGCAACAATGGATCCGAGCTTTTCTTCTGCACGACTAACGTTGCTTGACCGTGGCTTTGTATTTGCAATTGCTCACGTACGAGGCTCGCAAATGTTAGGTCGTCCTTGGTACGAAGCGGGTAAGCTACTTACCAAAAAGAACACGTTTAACGACTTTGTAGATGTAACTAAGTCATTAGTTGAGCAAAAATATGGTGCAAAAGACAGCATATTTGCACAAGGCGGTAGTGCGGGTGGACTCTTAATGGGGGCAGTGGCTAACCAAGCGCCTGAGCTTTATAAAGGCATGGTTGCACAGGTTGCGTTTGTTGATGTGGTGACCACTATGCTGGATGAAACTATTCCGCTTACAACGAACGAGTATGGCGAGTGGGGTAACCCTAACGAGAAAGAATACTACGATTATATGTTGTCTTATTCACCGTACGATCAAGTCAGTAAGCAAGACTACCCTAATATGTTAGTAACTACAGGCTTACACGATTCACAGGTTCAATATTTTGAGCCAGCAAAATGGGTTGCGAAGTTGCGTGACTACAAAACAGATGATAATAAGCTACTATTTAAAATAGACATGGAAGCCGGACATGGCGGTGCTTCTGGCCGTTTTAAACGCTTAGAAGATGCTGCGTTAAATTATGCATTTATGCTTGATTTAGCCGGTATAAAAAAATAGCCACACCCAAATTCAACTAAGTAATGAGCCAAGGCGTAACGTTAAGTTACGCCTTTTTTTGTGGCAAGTTAAAGCTAAACATAGTGCCTTTACCTATTTCACTTTGAACGTTTATTTCACTGTCCATGAGCTTTAATAGCCCGCGGCAAATAGCAAGGCCTAACCCACCTTGTTGGCGGCCCGCTTTATTAGAATTACTAGCTTGGTAGTGGGGATCAAAGATAGCTTGTAACTCATCGTGTTTAATACCCACGCCGGTGTCCGAAACCTGCACAAATAATTGATTGTCATCACCGCGTTTTACACGTATAGCAATACTACCATCACGCGGGGTATGCCTAATGGCGTTATCGATTAAGTTACTTAAAACACGCTCAAGCTTGGCTATGTCGGCAATGACGGGAAAGTCACAAATTTCTGGCTCAACCGATAAATTAATGCCTTTTTTCTCTACGGCCAAACTAAACTTAGCAATACAATCGTAAATGAGCTCTCCTAGGTTAAATGTTTCTTTATTAATATTTATTTGGCCATTTTCTAGGTGTGCGAGTTCAAAAATTTGCTCTATTAGTTGCTTGAGTTGGCCACAGTTATTCAATGATACTTGCAAGTAATCTTGCTGCTCTTGCGCACTTAATTTGTCACCTGACTGATTTAACACCTCTAAAAAACCTTGTAACGAAGCCAGTGGCGTACGTAAGTCGTGAGATAAGTGGGTAAGTAGCTCTTTGCGTTGTTTATCGCCTTGTTCTAGTGCTTTAAATTGCTCGTCTATACGTGTAAGCATTGCTTGAATAGTTCGACTTAAGCTGTGGACTTCATTACTTTTTTGAGTTGAATAGATACTCAGCTTTGTATCGGTTAGGCTATAATTAGCAGCCTCTATATTGCTCACATCTTTTGCAAGACGTTGAATAGGATTTGTAAAAAATCGCAGTAAAATAAGCATCGCAATAAATAAAAAAACGAGTGCTGAGCCAAGCCATATGGCAGCCACTAATAACGAGTCGTTACTTTTTATATTATTGAGTGAGGTGTCGTATGCCTCACCACCAATAATTACGTATAAATACCCTTGCAATGCGTTGTTATTAAAAACAGGCGCCACAGAAAATATTTTTTGTTGATCAGGGTTTCTTGGGTTGTCGCCATAAACCGGTGTAGCACTTGGGTTGGCTATAAGGTGCTTTAAAGGCGTTAAATTAATATGTGTACGCTTCACTTTTCCGGGCTCTGCAGAGTAAGTTAATATTTTTCCGTTTTCGTCTACAAAGTAAAATTCAAAGGCGGGGCCGAGTAACATTAAAGTATGAAATAGGTTTTCAAGGGCTCCGTAATCGTATACACCCTCTTTTATCAATGGATTATCTTGTACTAAATGCTCAGCTAGCGCTAAATGTAAATTTTGTTCTCCATGGTGTTTAGAGGTGAGTTCTAGTTGTTTACTCCAGCTATAAACCAGCGCGCAAATAAAACAAAAAATAACGGCTAACGACACTGCTAATTTTTGGTACAAAGAGAGCTTCATAATAAAAGTCTTAATTAAGTTGGTTTGGATTGAGTTTGTATCCCACACCCCAAACGGTTTCTATAATAGGTGTCGATTGGTGCAATTCAAGCTTTGCGCGCAAGCGATTAATATGTGAATTAACAGTATGTTCGTAACCGCTGTGTTGGTACCCCCATACTTTATCGAGCAGTTGCTGGCGACTAAATACATGGTTAGGGTGGCGTGCAAAATACACCAGCAGGTCAAATTCGGTGGCGGTAAGATTAATTGATTGTTCGGCTAAATACACTTGATGAGAGTCAAACTCAATGTTTAATGAGCCAACTTTAAGGGTTTGTTCACTAACAACAGAGGGTTTATCAGTATTTTGGCTGGCGAGTAATTGTGCTCTGTGTCGCAGTTGGGTTTTTACTCTGGCTTGAAGTTCACGTGCAAAAAAGGGTTTACAAATATAGTCGTCTGCGCCCATTTCTAGGCCAATAACTCTGTCCATGTCGCTACTTAGTGCGGTGAGTAAAATAACGGAGGTTGTTGGATAGTGCTCTTTTATTTTACGACATAAACTCAACCCATCCATTTGCGGAAGGTTTATATCCAGTAAAATAAGCCCGTAGGGGTGCTTAGCTATTTTCTTTAAAGCCAGTTCAGCACTAACAACATGATCCACATGCAAATTTAGCGATGTAAGCTGTGTGGTAATTAATTTACCAATTTCTCTGTCGTCTTCGACTACAAGTAATTTTTCATGACGCATTGTTTATCCTCGTAAAAAAAAGGGGGCTTCCGTGCGCCCCTACTTCCCCATTACAAGCTGGTATATCGAGGTTGACATTGATAAACGAATTACTGAGTGCGGGTAATAACCACTTTTGCTAATGGGTTATCAAATTTATGCTCAGGGCTAAGCACTGAACTAGATAAACCATCTTCATTTGTAACGACACCTGGGTGTCTTGCTACAAAATTAACATCATCACGGGCTTCATTAAAACCTTCTCCGCCATCAGCAGGACCGGGTATCGTACCAGCTGCTTCTGTATTTGCTTCAGTACCTGCATCATAAGCAACGGTGGTGCGAGTTAAAGAGTCGCCCACGGCTAATGAAGATACGTCTAAAGCACTAAGACCGGTAAATCCATCATTCGTATTCACCATCATAGTGGCAAGCGACAGCTTAAGTGCTTCAAGTGAGTCTGTGGTTAATGTGATCGTGGTATTAGCACCAGGTCCAACAGGGCCTTCGCTTGATGCGTTGGCAATGGCGTTTTCTAATGCTAGCAGTTGGCTGTTGTCGCCTCCTTCAGCCATGGTTTCTAATGCAACCGATGCCGCACTACCTATTTGCCAAAGTGTGCCTTCTGTATGTGCAATAACAGCAATAGGCGATAGTGGCTGCCCTGCAGTTAAGTTGCTTACGGTTACATCAAATGTATAGCTTACAGGCTCAGGCGTTGGCGGTGTGACAACCTGAACAGGATCGTTACTGTCGTTGTCGCCACAGGCTGCAAGTGAAGCTGCTAGTGCAACAACCACGATGCTTTTTTTAAAGTTATTTAAAGATACCATGATTACGCTCCTACTTAACCGTAACGGTTAGCTTAGCTACAGGGTTTAACCACCTGTGAACCGTATTACTTAAATCGCTATTACCAGCGGTTAAATCGTCGTCACCTAGTGTGCCAGGGTGAATATGCACGTTAATGTTGCTATCGGTACTTGTTAAGCCTGCGCCACCTGTACCCGCATCACCACCTGGTGCTGCAGGAATACCTGGCGTACCCGGTGCACCAGAACCTTCAACCACTAGCTCATTATTTTGCTCCGTGCCCGCATCGTATGCATTTAAATAGACCGTGTAGGTACCTGCTTCGGTTGGTATTTTCCAGCTATCAAGGCCAACAAAGCCATCGTTTGTAGGCAGTAACATAGCGGTCACCGATAAGTAATCGTTACCGTCAGTCGTCATTAATGTGGTCATGGTTGATGACGATGGCGCTAATAAACCTTCTGCTGGGTTTGCAGCCATATCGCTACCTGCTGCAGTGGCTTGTGCCATTAGCTCAGCAATGTTGCCACCTTCAGCCATTGTTTGTAATGCGGTAGAAGCTTCAGTTGCAACTTCAAAAAGCTTATCTTCACTGTTATGTGCTGTAACTAGTAGCGGAGTGAAGTGAATGCCTTGGGTTAGGTTGGTTATTGTTAAGTCTAACTCTGCAGCCATGGTTGACTGGCTAGCTACCGCTAAAAGAGTTGCAAGTGTAAATGTTGAAGCTTTCATTTTTTATTTCCTGTAAGTGATGATTCGAGATAAGTATTGAATAATCGTCTCCAGAAACTCTCACAAACTTATCACTTTTTTATCACAGACATTTAGGCTGTGATTTTTGTAAATAAATACGCCAGAAAATTTATATACCTGTGTATAATTAAACCGCATTATAAAAATTAAAGGATTGTGTTATGGAAGAAAATCAACAGGTTAAAGTAGTAAATAAAGATGAACGTACATGGGCAATGTTGTGCCATTTAAGCGCATTTGCTGGTTTTATTGTGCCGTTTGGTTCAATAATAGGGCCATTAATTATTTGGTTAATTAAAAAAGATGAAATGCAAATGGTCAATGAGCACGGTAAAAAAGCGCTTAATTTTCAGATAACTATGGCCATTGCCTATATTATTTGTTTTGTGTTGATGTTTGTTGTGATTGGTGTAATTTTACTTCCTATTGTGGCTATATTTGCTTTTGTGATGGTGGTTTTAGCGAGTATTAAAGCCAATGAAGGTAAAGAGTTTAATTATCCACTGAGTTTAAATTTGATAAAATAAGCGCTCAATTATTTGTATAAACCGACCCTAGCCTTAGGCTGGGGTTTTACCTTTTCCCGCAAGGTTATTATGCTTTATCTAACGCTGTTTTTAAGCGCATTTATTTCAGCTACGCTATTGCCGAGTTCTTCAGAGGTGATCATGGTGGGAATGATCACACAAAGCCAAGTTAACCTTTGGCTTTTATGGTTGGTAGCAACACTAGGTAATGTATTGGGAAGCTGTGTTAACTATTGGTTAGGCACGCAAGTTTTACGTTTTAAACATAAAAAGTGGTTTCCGGTATCAGAGCAAGGGCTTGAAAAGGCGCAAAATCAGTTTAATAAATATGGCGTGTACAGCTTATTGTTTGCATGGCTGCCTATTGTTGGCGATCCACTAACAGTCATTGGTGGTATTTTTAAAGTAAGGTTTAGCGTGTTTTTGGTTTTAGTAACACTTGGCAAAGGCGCACGCTACTTAGCGGTTATTGCCCTTGCCGTGGGGATAGAAGCTCTTATTTAAGCTATACGCAGGCTACTTTGTCCAATCAAGTGTTAATGATACAGAGTCAGCAAAGCGAAGCGCATGCGGTTTATCTACACGGGCTTTAGCGTAATTTACACTTGGATGAGAATGACAAACCGCAAGAATTTCAGCTACGAGCTTTTCTAGTAATAAAAAGTGCCCTTGCTCAACTAAACTAATTACCTCTTTGGTGATCACTTTATAGTTAAGTGCTTGGTCTACTTCATCGGTTTTACATGCGTTATCAGCAGGGTAGTGAATCTCTAAATTAATGACTACGTCTTGCTTTTTTTCACGCTCTTCAGGATTAAAACCAATAAATGTACGCAAGCGTAAGTTAGTAACATTAATAATTGCGTTGGCCATAGATTACCCTTTAATAAGCTGCAAAAATTCGTTGCGTGTTTTAGGGTCGCTTCTAAAGTTACCCAGCATTACCGATGTACGCATGCTTGAGTTTTGCTTTTCTACACCACGCATCATCATACACATGTGCTTTGCTTCAACAATAACACCTACGCCTTTTGCGCCGGTTACTTCTTCAACGGCTTTGGCAATTTGATGTGTTAACTGTTCTTGTATTTGAAAGCGACGCGAAAACATATCAACAATACGCGCAAATTTAGATAACCCCAGCACTTTGCCATTTGGAATATAAGCAATATGGCAGCGGCCAATAAATGGCAGTAAGTGGTGCTCACACATAGAGTAAAGTTCTATGTCTTGTACTAATACCATGTCGTCGGCATCAGAGGTAAATACTGCATTATTAGTAATTTCATCAAGCGTTTGGCGATAACCTTGTGTTAGGTATTCCATTGCTTTTGCCGCACGTTTTGGTGTGTCTAATAGACCTTCACGTTCAGCGTCTTCGCCTACGGCGGTTATAATTTTTTGGTAGCTGTCTTTTAATTCGTTATGCATAGGTGTCTCAGTGTTTTTTACTTTAAATGACGTCCGCCATCAACAGGAATAGAGCGCCCTGTTATGTACTGGCTTTGTAAGAGTAAATCAATGCTGTTAACAATTTCTTGGCACCCAGGTTCGATGCCCATCAATGATTTTTTGAGTGTTTTAGCGCGGTATTGTTCGTCGTCGTGCTCGTTAAAAATAATAAGCGAAGGCGCAACCGCATTTACTTTTATATTAGGTGCATATTTAGCACTAAACGATTTTGTTAGATTATCAAGTGCGCCCTTGCTTGCCGCGTATGCCAAATGCTTAGGGCTTCCTGTTTCAACCACATAGTCAGTAAGGTGCACAATATCTGCTGCGGTGCCACTAGCGTGCTGGTACGCTAAAAGTAAGTCAGCGCACTGCATATTAATTAAGTAAGGTGCTTTGGCATGTATGCGCATCATGTTATCAAAAAGCTTGGCGTGGTCTGGGTTATTTGCTTCACAGTCCCAGCTAGATGCGTTGTGTATAACAGCCTTTAAAGATTGGGTATGGGCTTTCAATGTATTAATAAACTCATTAATTCCCGCATCAGTACTAAAATCGGCATGAATACAGGTCACCCCTTGCTGCGCTAGTTTTTCTACAGCATCATGGCGAGTACGGTAAGTAATAATCACTTTTTGCCCTTGGGTAAGGTAGTGCTGAGCAAGGGCTAGGCCGATTCGTTGGCCTGCGCCAGTAATTAAAATAGGCGATGTCATATAATGCAGTGTTCTCTTTGGCAAGTTTTTAATAAATATTAGTACGTTAAGTGCAATGTGTACGTAATATTCGAGTGGGGCGATCAAAAAAGCAATTAAACTAGATGCTGTTAATTGCTTTTTATATCACTTATATCAATCGTAAATTGTTGGTATTGGCTGGCGTTTATGTTGCGTGCGCAGATATATACCGATTAACTTTTGCTCCACCTCTTCAGAGACAGGTTTGCCCTCTAAAAAATCATCAATTTGGTTGTAACTTAAACCAAGTGCTTCTTCGTCGGTGAGGCCTGGTCGGTCGCTTTCTAAATCGGCTGTAGGGGCTTTTTCAACAAGCAATGCTGGCGCGCCTAAAGCAGTCGCTAGTGCGCGAACTTGGCGCTTAGATAAGCCAAAAAGAGGCGCCAAATCACATGCACCATCGCCAAATTTAGTGTAAAAGCCTGTAATATTTTCAGCGCTATGGTCGGTGCCAACCACTAAACCTTGACTAAAACCGGCAATTTCGTATTGGGAAACCATGCGTTGGCGCGCTTTAACGTTACCTTTAATAAAATCTATTTGTGCTTGTTCTGGTAATGCGTCACCGCTGCTAGTCATTGCCATTAACACTTGCTCATGCAATGCATCGGCAGCAGGCTGAATGTTAACGGTCATGCGCATACTTGGCTGAATAAAATCAACCGCCATTTGCGCTTCGTCTTCATCAACTTGAACACCGTAAGGTAAGCGCACAGCAATAAATTGGTATTTATTAGTGCTGTGTTCTTCGTTTAATTCGTTAACAGCTAACTGGCATAAACGGCCGCAAGTTGAAGAATCAACCCCGCCACTAATACCAAGCACAAGCGACCGTGAGTGAGCCGCAACTAAACGTGCTTTTATAAAGTTAACTCGACGAGATATCTCAGCGTTTACATCAATGGTTGGCTGAACTTTCATTTCAGCCATTATTTCGGCGCGCATTGCCGGCTCCTTGTAATATTTTAAATGTGATACGCAATAAACTTATTATGTGATTTAGTTTTACTTATTTAAAGCCCTAAATGTGCTTTTATCTGGTTAAGTTCTGCTTTTAGCTCTTCTACTTCGCGTAATAAATCGTTTAGCTCTTTATCTTTAATCGCTTCGCTGGGTAAATTAATGGTATCGCTATCAGGTGTAATTTGTTGCTCACCAAATAAATGAATATATCGGCTTTCACGTTTACCTGCTTCGCGCGGTAGTTTGGCGACTTGCTCGTCTTCAATTAGTTTATTTAGGGCGTTTTCAACCTCATCTACATTATTAAAATCAGCGAGGCGAGCGCTGCGAGTTCTTAATTCGCCGGGTGTTTGGGCGCCGCGTAACAGCAATAGGCAAATAATGGCACGTTGTTGTGCTGAAAACTGTAAGCTACTAAATTCGGTATTGCAAAAGCGGTGGTCGTACTTATTTACCCGCCCTGAAAGCGCTTCATCAACAGTAACTAGGCGTATATCACTAAGTTCATCTAGCGCATTTTGAACATCACTTTCTGTTAAATTAAGAACAGGATCGCGATTCGATTTTTGATTACATGCATTGGTTAGCCCATTGAGTGATAAAGGGTAATGCTCTGGTGTAGTGCTTTGTTTTTCCAGAAGGCAACCAATAACACGTTGTTGGTGTGGTGATAACTGCATAAGTACCCTTAAAAATATTAATTGTTAATGCTAATTAGTGGTAAGCCTAATTAACTGCCAAGCCAGTGCTGCAACTTGGGTTTTAAGGCGGCCATATCAAGCGGCTTAGTTAAGTAATCGTCCATGCCCGCAGCAATACATTTTTCTCTATCGCCTTGCATGGCATTAGCCGTTAAAGCAATAATTGAAACGCGATTATATATTTCACCTGCTTCGCCTTGCCTAATTGCTTGCGTGGCTTGGTAACCATCCATTATTGGCATTTGGCAATCCATTAAAATAAGTTTATACGGGTTATTTTGTTTGGCGTTTAGTTTGCTAATTGCTTGCTCACCATTTTCAGCAATATCAAAGATCACCCCAGCCTCTTTTAACAATGCAGAGGCCACAACTTGATTTATCTTATTGTCTTCTACTAATAATAAAACGGGCTCTGATGAATCTTTAATAGGTGCTTTTGTAAGTGTATTAGTGAGTTGCGCCTGATTTAATTGCTGCTCTAAAAATTTTTCATTAGTTAGTGAATCAAACAGATCTGATGGCGTAAGAGGTTTAAAAATCATGCAGTCGACATTCATTTTAAGCGTTGATTCTTTTTGTGAATAACTCATTGGGGCCATAATTACTGATTTACATTTAAACTTTTTAATAAAGTTTTGTAAGGCGGTTGTTTGCGTTTTTGCAGCAACAGAAAAAAAGTGATAATCAACTAAAATTGCATCGTATGAATGAGTCGTCTCTTCTAAGTGTATCAGCACCTCATTATAGTCATTAATAAACTCCACATGGGCCCCCCAAATCATCAGCTGTTTAGTGGCTATACTGGTATTTAAGTGGCATTCATCAATAATTAAAATACGTTTGTTGTTTATTAGATGGCTAGGTAAATCTTGCTCTTTACTTAATCTAGGCTGTATTTTTACACTGAACGTAAACGTACTGCCTTCGCCTTCAACACTGTTAACACTGACGCCGCCACCCATTAATTCACATAGCTGTTTTACTATAGTTAGCCCAAGGCCTGTACCGCCAAATTGGCGCGTAGTTGACGTGTCGGCCTGTGTAAATGAATTAAATAATGATGTTTGCTGGTTTTTATTAATACCAATACCAGTATCAATTACTGAGCACTCTAAAAAGGATCCATCGGTGGAGTCGTCCACTCTAGCTATAATAATAACGTCACCGTTTTTAGTAAATTTAACAGCATTGCCAATCAGGTTATTAAGAATTTGCCTAAGCCTATTCGGATCACTAATTATTTCACTTACTGTAATTTGGGTTGCGTCTAAAATAAGTTTTGTATTGTTTTGCTCTACTTTTAGTGCAAACGATTCAACCACTTCACCTAATAATTTTGGGAGATTAAACTGAATACTATCAATATTAAGTTTACCCGCTTCCATTTTTGAAAAGTCTAATATGTCATTAATAATATTAAGCAATGATTCGGCAGATGATTGCGCAAGCTCTATATGATGTGCTTGTTGTTGATCTAACTTTGTTTGCTTAATTATATTTAGCATGCCTAGCACCCCATTCATAGGAGTGCGAATTTCGTGGCTCATAGTTGCTAAAAATTCACTTTTTGCTGCCACCGCTTGTTCGGCTAATTCCTTAGCTTCTACTAACTCCTGTTCTGCTTCTATGCGTTGCTGGCTTGAATGTAAACTGCCTATAAGCGTAGCCACTGTGATTAAAAAACTTTCTTCGTTTTTTGTCCACAAGCGTGTGGTTTTGCATTGCTCAGCACATATTATTCCTAATACCCCGTTGCCGGCAGGGATTGTTACGCATAACATCGATTTTATTCCCAATGGCAATAAGTAATATGGCGATAAAGGAGATAGCGCTGAATTATGAATAACGTCGGGAATATTAAATACAGCTTGGTTATCAAGCATATTAAAAAAGTTAGGAAGGTGTTTTCTAAGCCAAGTAAGTTCAACGCTCTCGGCCTGTGTTAATTCGCTATGAAGTGCAAACGGTATTAACTGTGTTTGGTCTTCGTTATAAAAACGAATGCTGGCACGCTCAATTTTTAAAGCATGGCAAATAGCCTCAGTGAGTATGTCTTTTGATTGGCTAAGTTTACCGTTTAAAATGAGCTTATTAACTGTTAATGAGGCTAACGTTTCATTGTGCAGTGCTGTAAAGCTGTTTTCTAATTCAATTTTTTTACGGGTATCAATATTTTGTAGCGAACCAAAAATACGCACACATCGACCATTTTTATGTTCAGCTTCTGCGTTAACCAGTACCCATACGGCTTCCCCTTCACCGTTTATTACCTCTATTTCAACTTCGTAACTGTGGCCATACTTTATAGCACGTTCGAGTAGAGGTTTGATTATTTCTCTGCTTTCGCCTTCTTTAAAATAGCTTAAATCTTCAGGCCATTGTGGCTGGGTATTGAGTGGGTATTTAAACAGTTTTTTAGTCATATCTGACCAATAAACTTGCTTAGTTTCTAAATTAAACGACCACGCACCTATTTGCGCCAAATCGCTCATGGTTTCTAGCATTCTTTCGTTTTTTTGCTGGCGGTCAAGCATTTGTAAAAAAAACAAAAATGCCCACGCTAGTAAGGCACAAATAATAATTATTGCTAAACGTAATGGCCAAATTGCTGAGCTGGGTGGGCTCCAGCCCTGCTTTGGTGCAACATATAACTGCCAGTTACCGCCTTGAAAGTTTAGCGAAAATGCCAGAGGGTTTTGATTCAGTATTGTGGCGTCACCATAAAAAAACTCGCCTTTATCACCCAGCCCATTTCGGCCTTGAAGTGCAACGTTATAATTTTCTTCTAGATCTAAAATACCGGCGTTTTTATAAATTTTATTGATATCTAAAACAACCGACAGTAATCCCCAAAACGTATTCTCTGGCGGGGTATATACAGGTACGCGCGCTATGAGTGCTTTTCCACCTTGCACAAGTGTTAATGGGCCTGCCATTATAATTGTATTGGTATCGCGTGCTTTTATTGCATCAGCGCGTTGGTTTTTATTGGTCAGTAAGTTAAGGCCAAGCGCACCTTCGTTGCCTTTAATAGGGTAGGTCATTTTTATAATCATATTGGGTGCACCGCCAATATTTCGAAGTTCTTTTGATGTATTAAAAAGAGGGGCTGCAATTTGTGCAAAGCGTTCTTGATTTAAGTTAGGCTCTGCAGAAACCGCAACGCCTAAACCACGGACTAATTGAATGTTTGAAATTAAAATGGCTTCTAGTTGTGCTCTGTAGGTGCTTACTTCAAAGAGTATTTGTAGGCGATGAGCGTCTTTTACGCGGTTGTAATTAATGCGCTCTAGTACAACACTAATAAGCAGTAGTAGTGTCATCGATAACCAGAAGGTTCGTTTGTAGTTATGAATATTCGTTTTTTTATTATTAGTTGGCGGCATTAGCTACATTGGCTTGGGTTAGGCTACTCAACTATAGCTATTTATTGTACAAATTAAAATGACGCTTATACATAAGCGCCATTTTATTTTTATAATTAACGATCTAAATATCAAGAATCGCTAACATCACGTGCCCAATGGTTTTGTTTAGCTATATGTAACTTACGGTAGCCATCTAGGAGTGCTGCATGCTTTTTAAAGCCGTTAAGCGACAAACCAGGGAAGGTTAAACCGTTAAATAATGCACGGCCTTCGGCAATTTCAATCGCAAGCGTTACGTTGTCGGTGCCAAACATTAAGCCCAGTGCATCTTGGTAGTCGGCGTATTCACGTTCGTCATCGTATTTAATTTCAAGAATGGCTTTTAAGCAGCGGAAATGGCGCATTGCCTCTTCGTTTACTTGGCCTGTATGCAGTATCCAATCAACCCAATCAATTGCTTCTTCGCTGCCTGCGGCTAAACATAGGTGCGCTTTAAGCTCACCAATACGTAGTGTATGCCAAGGTGTATCGGCATCGGTTGCAAGGCCAATAAACTCTGCTGCGCGAATAATATCGCTGTGGCCGGCTTCTTCTAGGCTGTCGTAAATGTCCATCCATTGCTCAGCATCGTACTGATCAAGCGATAGGAATGCTTCACGGAATTTAGCGCCTTCGTTGTTGTTACGCCAAATAAGCTCATCTACTGGGTAAATGTCTGACATGCCCGGTACTAAAATACGACATGCATACACGTTTAAGTGCGTGTAATCCATAATGTAAATGTCGTGGTTCATGCTGTGGATTAAGTCAGTACAGAAGTTGTATTCTTGCTCTGTTGTGCCGCTAAAGTCCCAATGAACAAAGTCAAAATCAGGAGTTGCACGGAAAAAGTCATGCGATATTAAACCGCTAGAATCAATAAAGTGCAGTTCAATGTTTTCAGGCGTTGCTACTTCGTCGTTATCAAACGTGGCTGGTTGGAACACATCAAGCTGATCAAGGCGACGACCTTGTAGTAATTCAGTAACGGTACGTTCAAGAGCTACTTCAAATGAAGGGTGAGCACCAAACGAGGCAAATACAGAGCCATCTGTTGGGTTAATCAGCGTTACGCTCATTACTGGGTATTTACCGCCTAGTGATGCATCGGCGATACGTAAATGAAAACCATGGCTACGCAGTTCTTCACACGCTTCGTGAATTTGTGGGTACTGCTTAACAACCTCTTCAGGCACGATTGGTAAACAAATGCCTTCAGCAATAATACGGTTTTTAATAGCGCGTTCAAATACTTCAGACAAGCCCTGAACTCGCGCTTCAAACTTGGTGTTACCTGCGCTCATACCGTTAGATACAAAAATATTACCAATCACGTTTACCGGAATGTACACGTCTTGGTTATCGCGTTGGCGCGTGTATGGCAATGTGCAAATGCCGCGCTCGTTATTACCTGAGTTAAAATCAAAAAGGTGTGATGCATTAAGTTCGCGCTCTGGGTCAAAGTAATCCCACAGGCTTTCATCCATTATGCCCTCAGGCACTTCTTCACCTTCAACTTTAAACCATTTTTCGTTTGGGTAATGAGTAAACTCGCCGTTGGCAAATTCTTCACCTAAGTAAAAGTCAGCAAAAAAGTAGTTACAGCTTAAACGCTCAAAATATTCACCAAGTGCAGAAGCAATAGATGCTTTATCAGTTGCACCTTTACCATTAGTAAACATAACACCGCAGTCGCTATCTTTTATATGAACCGAATAACAGTTAGCTACAGGGTTAAGCCAAAGCGCCTCTTCAACATTAATGTTTAGGGCTTTAAGCTTGTTTTGCATGGTAGAGATTGACGATTCTAAATCGCGGTCTTTACCTTTGATAAACGTTTTTTCAGTCATATTGATCTCAACTAGTTCTGCACGATGTGTGGAAGTGACATTATCGTGGATTTTGATGTTTATTTCATCCTTTGCGAGCAAGATCATGATTATTTAATAAATCTGTGGTTATTATATAAGCAACGCAAAGGGTGAAGGGCAACTCAATGTATAAATTAATCAAACGCTTGTTGTTATTAATTGTAATTTTAGGGCTGGGTGGCACCGCTGTGGTGTATGGGGTACTTAGCTTAAGTTTACCTGCACTTGATGGCAACGGGCGCAGTATGGCAGTAAATGAACCCGTTAAAATTTCCCGTGATACATTGGGCCAAGCTGTTATCAACGCTAAAAACCGCAACGATGCCGCTTATGGCTTAGGGTATGCGCACGGACAGGACCGATTTTTTCAAATGGACCTACTTAGGCGTAATGCTGCAGGAGAGCTAAGTGAATTATTTGGTAAAGCCGCTGTTGAGCTTGATAAAAAAATGCGTTTTCATCAACTACGAAAACGTAGCCTCGCTATTTTAAATACCTTACCAGAGCGCGATAAACAGCTGTTAAAAAGTTATGCTCAAGGCGTAAACGAAGGTTTAGCCCAAGTAGGGTATGCAAGCTTTGAATATATACTTACCGGCGCAACTCAAAAACCGTGGCAAAGCGAAGACAGCTTATTAGTGATATTTAGTATGTACTTAGATTTACAAAGCATGACATTTAATCGCGATCAAACTCTGATTCAGCTAGAGCAAATATACAGCAAGAATATGGTTGATTTTTTAACGCAACCTAGTCAATACCAAGCAGCGCTTGATGGTAGCAAATTAGCCCCGTTTGTAGGTGAACTGCCGGTTCTTGCTACGCAAACGGCTCATGTTGCCACCCACATTGAAGCCCCTCAAGAGCTTGGCAGTAATAATTGGGCAGTCACCGGAGAGCTTACAAAAACCGGCGCAGGAATGGTGTCTGACGATATGCACTTATCAATGGCAGTACCGGTTATTTGGTATCGAGCACAACTCAATTATACGTTAAATAACATGCCAATGCAGATAACGGGTGTATCACTTCCTGGCACTCCAGCCATAGTGGTGGGAACAAATAATAAAATTGCATGGGGGTTTACTAACGGTTATTTAGATACCGCCGATTGGATAGCGCTTAATAACGATAGCAAAACATGGCTTGTTGATGAGCCTATTTTATTACCAGAGGGAAGCTCTGAACCTTACTCGCTAATAATGAGCGAATATGGTCCAGTAAAATACATTAACGAAAAGCCTCATGCACTTAGTTGGGCGGCGCATCAACCTTATGCAGTTAACATGCAGCTATTAAAGCTTGAGCAAGCAGATACTGTGGATGATGCGCTTGCCCTTGCAAGTGATATTGGTATTCCGGTACAGAACTTAATGGTCGTTGATAGCCTAGGCAATGCGGCATGGAAAAATATAGGCGGTATTCCGGCACGAACAACTGCGAGTGAGTTAAGTGTAAATGAAACGCAGTATTCGGCACTTTTTGAACAAAACGAAATTAATCGCCCATTTGTTAAAAATCCGCCCAGTGGGCGATTATGGACGGGGAATTCTCGGGTTGTATCCGCCAGCGATAACGCACGCTTTGGTAATGGCGGGTATGCATTAGGTGCGCGTTCAAGTCAAATTAGAGACCGCTTATTTGAAAAAAACACATTTGCAGAGTCTGACTTTTACGCGCTACAGCTTGATAACCAAGCCCGTTTTTTAATGCCATGGCATGAGCTGTTACTCAAGCAGTTAAACACCAATAAGGTTAAAAATGCGCAGTATATAACAGAGCTTGAAAACTGGCAGCAATGCGCATGTGCTTCTTCGGTAGGTTATACCTTAGTTAAACGCTATCGCGACGAAGTTATTAACCTCGTGTTTAACAATATTGAAGTCACTCTTAATGAGCACAAAGGCACACTTAAACCTATAAAACTAGGGTTAGAGCCTGCGCTTTGGCAACTTATTAACAATAAACCTGCATCTTGGGTTAATTTTGAATTTAATAGTTGGGATGAACAATTAGTGGGTGCTTTTGATAAAGCTGTAAATAAATTGAGTGAGCAATTTGGCACTAATATAAAGCAATGGCAGTGGGGTAAAGTAAACGAGCTGGTTATAGAGCATCCTTTTGCAAAACAAATCCCGCTATTGGCAAAGTTACTTAATATGCCAACTGCTGCAGGGTTTGGTGATACTTACATGCCCGCAGTACAAGGACGAGATTTTGGTGCATCGCAGCGTTTTATTGCTCAACCTGGGCATTTAGATCACGCTATTTTAAGTGTGCCGGGTGGGCAGTCGGGACATCCGCTATCAGAGTTTTATAGAGCTGGTTTTAGCGACTATATTGAAGGGAAGCAAACTGCGCTATTACCACAAACGCTAGCGCATCAAATAGTTATCTCACCAAAATAGTGTGAGCCAAAATGCTAGTAATAACGTTCTATATAACTCTAACAATGGAGAACTAAAATGAAAAAATTACTACCCGCGTTAATAACAGGTTTACTAGTGAGCGCATCGGCTCATGCAGACGACAACCCCGTCACCGCAGAAAAACTCAGTGAAAGCGTCTATGTATTATTTGGTCAAGGTGGCAACATTGCTGCAAGTGTTGGTGATGACGGTATTTACATTATTGACGATCAGTTTGCCAAGCTCTCAGACGACATTAAAAAAACCATTAGCGATTTAAAACCTGGTAGCGCTGAGTTCGTAATTAATACCCATCATCATGGCGACCACACCGGCGGTAACGAAAACTTTGCTAAAGCGGGTGCACATGTCATTGCGCACGACAACGTACATAAGCGTTTAAAAGAAAAGCATGGTGAGGGCTCTGAATTTTTACCGCGTATTAGTTTTGGCCACGATTTAAAACTTCATTTTAATAACGAACACGCACATGTTGTGCATTACAAACATGCCCATACCGATGGCGACTCAGTTATATTTTTTAGTAACGATAACATAGTGCACATGGGTGATATTTACTTTAACTTTGGCAGCTTGCCGTTTGTTGATGTAGATAGCGGCGGCAGTGTTGATGGAGTATTAGCGGCGGTTGACGATGTTATTAACCAAATTGACGATAATACTCAAGTTATTCCGGGCCATGGTCCAGTAAGTGACCGTTCAGGGCTGATAACGTATCGTAAGCTGGTGCAAAAGGCCAAAGATGTTATGCTTAAGGCAATGCAAAACGATGCGAGTTTACAGCAAGTGCTTGACGCTGACCCACTCTCAGAACTGGGTCTTAAATACGCAAATTGGCTACCAAAAGAGCGAGTAACCACATTGTTTTATCGTAGCTTAAAGTAACTTGTAAAGTGAGTTAGCACGCATAATATAGTTTATTAAGCTGAGCATTTGCTCAGCTTTTTTGTTCCCATGCCCCAAGGAGTTGTGTATGTCGGCAGAAAAAACCCACCTAGAAATTTGTAACTTGACCAAAGAGCAGTATCCACAAATAAAAACGCTAATGGATCAAGCCTACCCAGACTTAGGTGGCGCATGGCCAAGCCATACCATTTTTAGATTAATAGACCAGTTCCCTGAAGGGCAAATAGGTATAGTAGATGATGGTGTGCTGGTGGGCTTAGCGCTGAGCGTGCAAGTAGACTACACGCGTTTTTCAAACCCACACACCTACGAAGACATAGCTGATGGCCATGATCGCGTATTCAGCGATACCGATGGCGATGCGCTATACGGTTTGGATGTTGCTATTAGCGAAACTCACCGGGGCATGCGTTTAGGGCGTCGGCTTTATGATGCCCGTAAAGAATTGTGCCGCCAATATAACTTACGCGCTATTTTAGCCGGTGGGCGTATTCCACGTTATTACAATCACAGCAGTGAAATGACGCCAATGGAATACATTGAAAAAGTTGACCAAAAAGAGCTTTACGACCCAATTTTAAGCTTTCAGCTTTCTAATGACTTTCAGGTAAAGCGGTTACTTAAAAAGTATCTGCCGGAGGATCAAGAATCTGTAGGTTACGCCACCTTACTTGAGTGGAATAACATAATGTATGAGCCAACCGATACGGTGCTCGAATCTACTAAATCAATCGTGCGTATAGGCGCGGTGCAATGGCAAATGCGCTGCGTTGAGTCGGTTGAAGAAATGCTTAAGCAGGTAGAATACTTCGTAGATACGGTATCTGACTACAAAAGCGATTTTATATTATTTCCTGAGTTTTTTAACGCGCCACTTATGGGCTTAGGCGATCAAAATAATCAAACCGAAGCCATCCGCTATTTAGCGGAATATACAGAGACGTTTAAAAACGCGATGTCGCGTATGGCAATAGAATATAACGCCAATATTATTACCGGCTCTATGCCGCTTGCCGAAGACGATAAAATTTATAACGTAAGTTACTTATGCCACCGTAGCGGTAAAATAGACGAGCAGCGCAAAATACACATAACCCCGCATGAGCAAAATGATTGGGTTATTCAAGGCGGCGACAAAATTGCCGTGTTTGATACCGATGCTGGGCGTGTAGGTATTCAAATTTGTTACGATGTAGAGTTCCCAGAGCTTTCGCGCATACTTGCCAAGCAGGGTCTTGATATACTCTTTGTGCCGTTTTGGACCGACACTAAAAATAGTTATTTACGGGTTCGCCATTGCGCGCAAGCGCGCGCAATCGAAAACGAATGTTATGTGGTTATTGCAGGCTCAGTGGGTAACTTACCTGAGGTAGAAAGCCTAGACGTACAATACTCGCAATCGGCAGTATTGACCCCGTCTGACTTTTCTTTTCCGCACGATGCAACACTCAATGAAGCCACACCGAATACCGAAATGTTATTATTTAGCGACCTTGATATGGATAAGCTAAAAATCCTTCATAGCGAAGGGACGGTGCGTAATTTAAAAGATCGCCGTGAAGATTTATACGACGTAATTTTGAAAAAGAGAGATGTTTAATGGCATGGGTTTATTTAGTCATTGCAGGCCTGCTTGAAGTAGGCTGGCCAATTGGTTTAAAAATTTCACAACACCCCGACACTCGCTGGCAGGGTATTGCAATGGCTGTGGCATTTTTAACAGCCAGTGGCTTTATGTTGTGGCTTGCACAAAAGCAAATATCAATGGGGACTTCCTACGCCGTATGGACCGGAATAGGCGCTGCAGGAACGTTTTTAGTGGGTATATTATTTTACGGTGATGCAGCCACGTTTGGCCGTATTGCAGGTGTACTCATGATTATTTGCGGTGTGATAACGCTAAAAATTAGCTCTTAAAAAGAGCGCTTAACACTCGCTTTAAAAGTTATAAGCAGCTTTATAGTAGCGCAGGTTTAAAAGCCTGCGCTTTTTATGTTCTCAATTTGGCAGCATCACCAAAATAGCGGCAATGGCTATTAGGATTAAGCCAGCGGTGTCTTGTTTTTTAAGTGGTTGCTTTAGCCAAAGTACAGCTATTAGCATCGTAAAAAATACTTCAACCTGCCCAAGCGTTTTAACATACGCCACGTGCTGTAAACTCATTGCACTAAACCAGCCAATAGAGCCTACACAGCTAAAAACACTAATTGCTGTTGTAATGCTTTTATATTGCCAAAGTTTACTTAGGGTATGTGGTTCTTTTAGTAATAAATAGCCAAGTAATATAAGTGTTTGTAGGCTTATTACAAACAGTAAAACCCATGCAGCCGAGTGCGGAAATAATAACCCTGAATTTAAACTCGCTTCACGTACCCAAAGCGATGTAAGGGCAAAGCTTGTGCCGCAGGCAAGGCCAAGTAACGCTGTTTTAGCATCAAACTGTTTTACGCTGGTTATACCGCTAAGTAAAAGCACTGCGATGGCGCCTAAAAATACCCCTAGCCAGCCAAATACACTAAGCGCAGAGCCAAAAAATAATACGCCTAAAATAGCCGCGACTAACGCTTCACTTTTAGCAAGGCCTGCACCTACGGCGTAATTGTTCATTTTAAATAGCTTTACCATTAAACCCGTGGCAAGTATTTGCATAACGCTTGCGCCAATAATAAATCCCCAAAAGGCATTATTAAACGTAGGCATGGCGGTATCTTGATATTGATAAAGGCCATATAAATAAACGGCAGCAATGGGGCCCGCTAAAATAAAACGTGAAAGGGTAACGCCAGCAACACTTACATTGTTACTTAATTTACTTTGCAGGGCATTACGCCAGGCTTGCATAAAGGCAGCTAAAAAAGTGAAAAAGATCCAAGTCATGGTATTCGTCGATTAAAAATAAGCCCTTTAAGTTAACAATCTTTAGTGATTAATGCGATGCATTAAGGGTGATAGTGAATATTCATCATCTGCGACATTATGCCGCACTGCTTTATGAGTAAATTTAGCTATAGTCAATATGATGTTATTGTTTAGCCGCCAGCGTTTGTCATAAAACGTATTGGCGGCTTTTTTTATGTGTGTATGTTATATGTATTGCTAAATAATCAGGTTTTATAATAAGAGAATAAACTATGACAACATTATTGGTGTGTGCATTATTAACTGTATTAATGCCTTATTTTGCAAAAGTACCTGTGGCCGTTGCGATGGCAAAGCTTGGCCGGTACGACAATAAAGACCCTCGTTCCCAGCAAGCAAAACTAACGGGTTTTGGTGCGCGGGCGCTCGCTGCTCATCAAAATTGTTTTGAATCACTTACTGTTTTTGCTGTTGCTATTGCAGTGGTATTGGGTACTAACTCGGTAAATGCAGTAACCGAAACCTTGGCGGTTACTCATATAGTTTCGCGTACTTTGTATTGTATTTTTTATTGGTTGAATCTAGATATTATACGTTCGCTTGTATGGTTTATTGGCTTAGGCACTGCCATTGCCATGATTGTAGTGAGTATTTAATTTTATAGTTAAAACCACAAAGCAAGCGGCCTAAAAGGGCGCTTGCTTTGTGCTCTTGCATTACTTAATGGCATAATTCGAAAGCATTAATGCGATACTTTAATTCGCTCGATTAAATCGGTATGTGCAACCTCGCTGTTTATAGCAAAATCTAGCTGTACGAGTACATCATCAAAGCCTGCCTCAGACATTTTATATTCCCACTTTGCCAAGGCTTCTTTAGCTGATTTATCAAAAACGTCTGATGGCTTAGATTGAATTACGCTTATGTTTTTTGTTCTGCCATTGGCGGCAATATCGTATTTTAATACTACCGAGCCGCTAATGCCTTGCTTAGCTGCTTGGGCAGGGTAGCGTGGCTCAATTCGAATTATTGGTGAAATGTGATCGCTTTTAGCACCTTCTACTTGCGGTTGCTTTGCAATAGCGAGCGTACTTAACATGCTTGCTGCAACAAGCAGTAAGCCTCCTTTGGCAAAGCGAGAGCGATTGCCACTGTGCTTTATATTGGTAAGTCGTTGTAACATGGTTTTTTTATCTCCGTAGTGTGAATAAGCCATTAGGCCTGCGGGCGTTGTTGCCGCGCAGTTAACTAAGGCTCTGCTGTATAAAATGTGTTGGTGTGTGGTTTTATTGGCAAGTACCCGTTCATCACAAGTGAGCTCTTGTAAGCGCCTACAGCTTGCGTATGCCATCCACGCGAGCGGGTTAAACCATAATAAAATAGTAGCAAGTAACAGCAGGGCATTTATTAGGTTGTCTTTGCGTTTTATGTGCACAGATTCATGCTCTAAAATAAGCGCCAAAGTGGCTTTATCAAACTGGCTTTTATAATTGTTGGGCAGTATGAGCTTGCTTTGAAAAATACCGGCTACCATTGGTGTGGCTACATGTTGGCTGATATAAGCTTTAGCATTTGTAGTAAGTGTATGGTTAAAGTGTGTTAGCTCAGTTAGCTGCAGGCTTTTGACAAAACGAGTATGTGTAATAAAACTAGCTATTAATAACCCTGCGGTAATAAGTACATACATGAGTGCCCAGCTAATACCCACTTCATGTGCAAAAGGCTGGTTAGGGGTAATTAAGTAATGGCTAATATTGCTATTTTGCAATGGTTTAATCGCATTGGGTAAATTAGCGATAACTAATGCCGCAGGCACTAACCACACTAACTTGTATACAAACCCCGCGCCAAGGGTTTTTAAACCAAATCGCTCGAGTAAAATAAATCCACAAAACAAAATACTTAATAGTAGTTGTTGCTCAATTAACCAATTAAACCCAGTTTGAATAACCATGTTAATCCCTTACTTTTGTTTTTTTTCCCAGTCATCAATGACTTTTTTAAGCTCATTTATATCTTGCTGAGAAAGCTGCTCCGATTTAGCAAACCCGCTTACCAGCGGCGCTATGCGGCCACTAAAAAAGCGCTCAATAAAGTTTTGGCTTTCTTTTAAAGTGTAGTCGGCGCGCTCCATGCAGGGGGTATAAATATATTGGCGACCGTCTTTTTCAAACGACAGTGCACCTTTTTTAACTAATCGACCGAGTAAGGTTTTAATGGTTTTTTCGTGCCATTGTTTGTCATCGCTTAAGCGCTCAATAATTTGGCTGGCAGTTGCTGGGTAATTAATCCAAAGTGCGTCAAGTACTTCAAATTCTGCTTTTGATAACTCAATCATTTTATTGCCTACAAATGTAATCTTTAAGTTAAGACTACACCTGTAATCTATTTTTGCAAGGTTATTTTTTAACTTTTTTTGTGCGCTATTTAAACGAAGGTTAGATTTTTGAAATATCAGTTTTATTAATTTGTATGTAGTGGTTTTCAGAAAGGTTTAATTTTGAAAGAGCAAGGTCGCTAAATTGCACTCTAAATAAATCAATTACTTTAAAGCCGCAGTAATGCGCCATTTTACGTATTTGCCTGTTAAGCCCTTGCTTTAAAATAATACTAAATTGATTGCTAGCTACTTTTGTTACTTCACACGGTAAGGTTACTTGCTTATCAACAGGCACCCCAGCGGTCATTTTTTCACAAAACTCATTATTAATAGGTTTATCTACTGTGACTATATAATGTTTAGGCTGGTGGAAGTCAGGATGGATTAGCTGATTACAAAAGTCGCCATCGTTGGTCAAAATAAGTAAGCCTCGAGAGTCTTTATCTAATCGGCCAATAGGGTAAACACGGGTAAGTGTAGGCAAATGGTGAATAAGGCTGGCAGGGTCATTTTTATTTAATTTACAGTCAATACCTACTGGCTTATGGTACGCAAAATAAACTAAATCGGCCGCACCTTTAACTGCTTGGCCATTAACTATTACTTCGTCTTGCTCATTAACGTGATCAATATGATTAGCAGGGCGATTATTTACTGTTACTACCCCTTCATCAATTAAACGCGATGCCTGTTTACGTGAGCACACACCGGCATGAGCAATGTATTTAGCCAGTCGGATTTTGGTGCTCATAAAATATACTCGTTGGTTGGCAATAAAAAACTGATCGCGATTATAGCAAAGCTGCGTATCGATATAGCAATATTTAATTTAGGTGAACAAAATGGGTATGAAATTTTCTGAACTAAAAAATCATGAGCCACTACAAAAAGTAGTTGTTCACTCACTAGAAATGGCGCTTTACCAGGTGTCTGTGATTATTAATAACGTTGAATATTACGTAACAGAAGAAGATGGCGAGTTTGTAAGAGCAGTAAGCCCGCTACATGTGCAAAAGCGATTTGAAAAAATAGCGTACGCACAAATGATGCTCCGCCATACAAGTGCTTATGACGAAATGTGTGGTCAACCAGAAAAAACCTCAAGTAATCTGCTTGAAGTGCCCTTTGGTAAAAATAATCTGTTTTGACGGTATGAGTTTGTTAGTATCTGCTTTTTAAGAAGCGCAATATGTACCAATTACAAGCAGACAATAGTGATGCGTTAAACTCAACGTTACGTAGTGAAATGGTTGAATTTAATGCCCAGCATTTCGATGCGCAAAGAGTGCCACTCGGCTATAAATTTGTTGACGATAGTAACGAATTGGTGGTTGGTATTAGTGGTTGCGTATTTGGTAATTGGCTAATTATAAACTGGCTTTGGTGCAGTGAAAGAGTGCGCAATAAAGGCCTTGCTGGACAGTTACTCGCTGAACTAGAGCAAGCTGCAATATTGCTTGGCGCTAAAAAAGCTCAGCTTGATACACTTGATTTTCAAGCAAAACCTTTTTATGAAAAACGCGGATACAGCGTAAAGTATCAACTTGATAACTACCCACTTTGCGGCACCCGCTATTTTATGGAAAAACCACTTTAATTTATAACATAACTTAAGTTTTTAACCGGAGCTCAGTTACTTAGCTGTTAAAGGCTCGCCCTCAAACGTAATGCCCAAAAATGGGGTCGCCTCTGGCGATAACATAAACGTGCGAATGTTCATATGATCGTCACCGTTAGGGTTTTGTAGTACGTCTTCGCGATAAAACTTACCAAAGCAATCAAGAGTGTTTTGCTTGCTAAGCCCATTGAGTTTGGCAAAAGCAAAAATTTTACATGAACCGTTATTTTCACTCGCTGAACTCAGCAACCCGTGGTTATTAAAGGCACAAGCAGTAAAATCGTAATTGGCTTCAATCACCGCCATTGTATCGGTAAATTGAATGTTTTTTGGGTTTTCAGCAAGTGATTTAAGGTATTCGTTTAAAGTCATCATTGTTCCCTAAATTTAATTTATAAGGCTAATTTACTCGTAGCAGTTTATGAACGAATAAAATGCGTTAATGCGTGAATGTTGGTGATTTCCACGTCGGCTAGGCCTTTGTAGTTATACTTAGCGTTTTGATCGTTTAACCACACTGATTGGCAACCTGTGTTATTGGCGCCCTGTACGTCGGTATCTAGGCTATCACCAATATGGAGTATGTCGCTTTTGGTGACTTTTAGGCGCGCAGCGGCTTTGTCAAATAAGGTGCTATGAGGTTTAGCTTTGCCGTGCATGCCTGCTTGTAGTACTAGCTTAAACTTATTGTGTAAATTAAAGCGTTCTATTTCAACATTGCCATTGGTTATGGCGATTAAGGTAAAATGTTGCGCTAAGTTATCAAGTAGCGCTAAAACGTCGTCGCTGACTACAATGTTACTGCGTGCATCGGCAAATGCGTTATAGGCGTTACTAGCGTGCAGTGCTACTTCTTGTTCAGTAAATCCTAACTTTGATAGTGCTAAACGCAATGTGTGCTTGCGCCACTGCGTTACATTGTCTTTTAGCTCTGGCTGTTGCAGGGCGGCAAGTTGCCGGCATTGTTGCCAGTATTGTGGGCCTTGTTCTTGGTAGCGTGGTAATGCATTTAAGTAATTTTGTTGGGCGCTAACGGCTGCTTTTATAATTGGGTGGTTGTTGTATAAGGTGTCGTCTAAATCAAAGCTCATGACAGAAAAAGGGCGTATTGCACGATTAAATCGGATCATTGTAATTTCCTAATCAGTTTGTTTTTTAGCGCGCGGGTGTGTGTTGTCGTACACCTTGGCTAAATGCTGAAAATCTAAATGGGTATACACTTGTGTGGCCGACAAGCTACTGTGGCCAAGCAATTCCTGTACGGCACGTAAATCACCCGACGATTCTAAAATATGTGATGCAAATGAATGGCGTAATTTATGCGGATGCACCTGTGAGCTAATCCCTTGCTTTATTCCCCACTCTTGCATACGCAAACGCACTTGGCGAATTGAGATACGGTTTTTTTGGCTACTTAAAAATACGCCGGGCTCGTCTGGTTTTGTAAATTGAGGCCGCACGGTTAACCATTTTTTTAATGCGTCTAATGCCTTTGTTCCCACGGGAATAAGGCGTTCTTTGTTACCTTTACCGCGAACTAATATTTCGCCACTTTTGGCATTAATATCTTGCATGTTAGCGCCAACTAACTCGCTAATACGTAAACCTGATGAGTACATAAGTTCCATCATGGCTTTATCTCTGACTGCTAAAGGGTCGTCGTCGGGTATTTCGAGCAAACGCGCCATTTGATCAACATCAAGATTTTTAGGTAAAGGCTTGGCAAATTTAGGCCCTTTAATGCCGGTCGCAGGGTTATGATAATGCGATTGCTGTGCAATATTTTTGGCTTTTAAAAACTTATATAAACTTCTGATACAGCTCAATTTTAAGCTAATGGTTCGGCCACTTAATTGTTTGGCGCGTAAAGCCATACTGTAGCGGCGAATATGCTCTGCTTGTACGCCAAACCAGTCATCGCATAATTTATTGAAATAAAGCGCTGCAAAGCCAAGTTGGCTCACATACTGATTTACAGTGTGCGCTGAATATTGTTTTTCAAATTTAAGGTAGTCGCTAAATAGCGTAATGGGTGTGCGCCAGTTGTCACTTAATTCGCTTATATTAGGCGCATCATCACTCATGCGAGTTTTTGTAACCTTAGTTGCAGGGCGCTAATAAAATCCAGTATAAATAGGTTGTCTTGTGCGGGTTCAAAATGGTTCACGTTGTTGCTGCCAAACGCCAGTATGGCACTAGGCTGCTTTTCATCGCCAATTAAATAAATAGCCACAGATTGCGTGTCATCTCTAAATAATAATGCACGTTCTTGCGTTGTAATACGCCCTAAGTAATACCCAGAATTGCTGAGGCGATGTTCAATGAGTTCGTCAAAGTCAGGAGTGTATTTTAATAATTTGAAGTCGCTTATGTCGTCATTTGAGCACACAATAGCGTGTAAGTTTTTAGCGATTGTATCAAAGTCATCATGGCGCCAAAGTTGGCGATGGCATTGGCTAAGTAAACTGTACACTCGCTCATTTTGAACAGCGTGTTTACTCATGGTGTCGATTTGCTTTTTTAAACGTGTATTGTGCTCACGCAATTGGCGCTGTTGAATATGAACTAATGACGTTGCCCCTTGCGCTTGCTGCTGAAGGTCTAGCTGAGCAAGCACGTTTGGGTGTTTAACTAAAAAGTCAGGATTTGCGAGTAAGTAGCTAATAATTTGCTCTTCATTTAGCTCGCTCATAACGCGACTTGTCCATCGAATACGTGTTCAGCAGGGCCTGTCATTCGTACTGGATGACCTTCTCCACTCCAACGTATTTGAAGTGTCCCACCAGGTAGGTCGACTTGTACCGCGCTTGAAAGCTTGCTTTGCATATGGCCAATGACCATTGCAGCACACGCGCCAGTGCCGCATGCGAGCGTTTCGTTTACGCCGCGCTCCCATACTCTTAGCTTTATATGCTCTTGCGATATAACTTGCATAAAGCCAATGTTAGCGCGTTGTGGAAAACGTTCGTGGTTTTCAAGCAGTGGACCTAATACATCGACCTGCGCTGTCGTAATATCGTCAACCTCAAGTACACAGTGTGGGTTCCCCATAGATACTGCGCCACTAAATACGGTGTGTTCTTCAGCCCTTATAATGTAGGTGAGTTCACGTTTGCTGGCTTTAAGCGGTATTTTGCTTGGCTCGAAATTAGGATGCCCCATGTTAACCGTAACTTGGCCGTCTTTTTCTATATAGAGCGTTAAGTTACCCGATTTGGTTGATACACTAATTTTATGTTTGTTAGTCAGGCCTTTCATACGCACAAAACGTGCAAAGCAACGTGCACCATTACCGCACTGTTCTACTTCGGTACCATCGGCATTAAAAATACGATAATGAAAATCAAGATCGGGAGAGTATGGTGCTTCAACCATGAGTAATTGGTCAAAGCCAATGCCAAAGTGGCGATCAGCCAGCTTTTTTATTTGATCTCGTGATAAAAATACATTTTGTGTAATGTTATCAATAACAACAAAGTCGTTGCCTAAGCCGTGCATTTTGGAAAAATTAACTAACATAGCGCTCTAATTCGTGTTTGCTCTGTGGTAATCATGCCACAGAGCAGCTAGTTGGCAAAAACGTTTATGGTAAAATTTTCTCACCTTGATAAAGACTCTCAATGGTTTCACGTTCGCGAATAAGATGGTGCTGTTCACCGTCTACCATTATTTCAGCTACGCGTGGACGAGAGTTATAGTTTGAACTCATAGTAAAGCCATATGCCCCAGCACTGCGCTGCGCGAGTAAATCGCCTTGTTTCAGCGCCAGTTCTCGGTCTTTTCCTAAAAAGTCACCGGTTTCGCACACGGGGCCAACAATATCAAAGTTGTGAGTTGGCGTATCGTCATCACGAACCGACACAGGTATAATTTTTTGCCACGCTTGATAAAGAGAAGGGCGAAGCATATCGTTCATACCGGCATCAACAATGGCAAAAAATTTACTTTGGTTTTGTTTAATAAACTCAACTTGCGTAATTAATACCCCTGCGTTTGCAGCAATAGCACGACCTGGTTCAAAAATAAGTTCTAAATGGCGGTAGTTTTCTAGGCGAGCCGTTACTTGCTCTGCATATTCACTAGGATGAGGTGGTTGTTCGTTGTCGTAAGGAACACCTAAACCGCCACCTATGTCTAAATGGCTTAATTCTATCCCGACATTTTTTAGTTCATCTATTAGCGCAAGGAGTTTGTCGAGCGCTTCTAAAAAAGGCTTTACTTCGGTTAACTGCGAACCAATATGGCAATCTACGCCTATTATGTTTAAGCCAGGTAAAGCCGCGGCTTGTTGATAAACACTTACAGCGGTTTGAATATCAATGCCAAATTTGTTTTCTTTTAGGCCAGTGGAAATATAAGGATGCGTTTTTGCATCTATATCGGGGTTAACGCGAATAGAAATTGGCGCTACTAAGTTAAGCTCACACGCAATCTCTGAAATACGCTCTAATTCAGAGGCAGATTCAACGTTAAAACATTTAATCCCTAATTTTAATGCATACGCTATTTCGTCAGCGGTTTTAGCAACACCTGAAAATACTACTTTACCCGCGTCTCCTCCGGCTTTAATTACACGGGCCAGCTCACCTTTTGAAACAATGTCAAAACCCGAACCAAGGCGCACTAAAATATTTAATACAGCAATATTAGAGTTTGCTTTTACGGCATAACATACCAAGCTTTTATGGTTTTTAGTCGCATTGGCAAACGCAAGATAGTGGCGCTCAAACGTTGCACGAGAATACACATAGCAAGGCGTACCATATTGCTGAGCAATAGCGGCAATACTCACATCTTCAGCAAACAATTGGTTGTTTTTATAGTTAAAAAAATCCATTTATTGCTCCTGTTTTACTGGTGTTGTAGGTTGCTTGGCCTCTGCGGCAGGCACCATAGTGTTTTCTGGTTGGTTTTGCTCGGCCTGTTGTTCAGGCAAATATAATGGGCCGCTTTGTCCGCAGCCAGCTAATGCGCCAAATAGGGCCGTGCAAATTAATAGTTTTTTTAATTGTAAGGTATGTGTCGCTTTCATTAGATTAATATTGTTGCTGGCTTTATAATCGCAGAGTAACAGAATATCTAAAAAATGCAGCTATTCGCGGATGATTTTATTCCTGTTACACTAGCTGCATATTTTTAACGCAATTACGTACCCAATATTAGGCGGCCCGCCTGCAAAGGAATCAACAATGACTGAACACGAATATCACCAATTAGCCGAAGCTCTTATGTTCACAATTGAAGAGCAAATTGATGATTGTGAAGCCGATTTAGATTACGAATCAGCGCAAGGTATTTTAGAAATTATTTTTCCTGATAAGAGTAAAATTGTCATCAATAAGCAAGCGCCTCTTCATCAAGTGTGGGTAGCAACTAAATTCAATGGTCACCATTTTGAAATGCGTGATGGTCAATGGATTGATAACCGCTCTGGTGCAGAGTTTTGGGAATTCATTAACGAAGCGTCAACTCGCCAAGCTGGCCAAGAAATTAAGTGGCAATCATCATTATGAGTTTAGAGTTTGTTCAATACCCCGCACAGAGCGCGCATAAAGCGACCGTTATTTGGTTACATGGTTTAGGTGATTCGGGTGATGGGTTTGCCCCTGTAGCGCCGCAATTAAACTTACCAGATGAGTTAGGTGTGCGTTTTGTTTTCCCACATGCACCTGTGCAACCGGTCACCATAAATGGTGGTATGGAAATGCGTTCTTGGTACGATATTAAGTCAATTGAGCTTGATAAACGTGCCGATGAAGAAGGGGTTAGGGAGTCTGCTGAAAAAGTAGAGGCGCTAATAAATACAGAAATAGCCAACGGGATACCGGCTAACAAAATTATTTTGGCTGGCTTTTCACAAGGTGGTGTTGTGTCGCTTCACTTAGCTCCGCGCTTTGAACAAAAGTTGGCGGGTGTTATGGCATTGTCTACTTATATGTGCGCGCCGCATAAATTTACAGATGAAGCAAAGCATACCGATTTAAATGTATTTATGGCACATGGTAGTCACGATAACGTGGTACCAATGAGTGCAGGTAAAAGTGCATTTGATGTATTAACAGCACATAACATGGATGTAAGCTGGCAAGAATACCCAATGGCACACCAAGTGTGTGCAGAAGAGTTACACGCTATTCGCCAATGGTTAATTGCCCGTTTAAGCTAATTTTGGAGCCGCTGAGGTCAATATGAGTCAAAAAATAGTTATTAAAGCAAATGTAAAACGCGAACCACAAAACAGCCTACCTACGGTAAGCTATGAATGGCATTGGCGTCGAATTGTGAGTTTGGCTATGTTGATAGTAATGACGTCTGCGGCTGTGATATATGGTTTAACCAGCTCAGTAAATGCAGATCAGGGCGCACATCCCAATGAACAAACAGAGCTTTTAATTACTGATAGCACACAAGGTGATGAAGTAACTGAAAGCGAAACACATAATGCACCCAGCAACCAATTGCATATAGAGACTGAGCATGCTGAAACACTGCCTGCTGATCAACTACCGACAGCTCAAGAGGCGGACATTACCAATGCCTTACTTGAAAACGCTGAGTCAGTAACCGTTGCGCCAATCTCAGATGAGCCGACGAACACCCAATCAACAGTTGACTCAATAACTGAAAAAACGAATACAGTTGATAACAGTAAAAACGATGCGTTGGTCACTAATGCAATAAGCGCTGATACAACAAGTGAAGCAGTATCTGTACCTGCGTCAGAGCAAACTTCTGAGCTTGGCACAATCGCATTAGAGCCAGAGAGTAATATTGATTCGCAACCTGTTACAGAGCAATTTGCGGAAGATGCCCATATTGCTAGCGTGGCACTCGGTGCTCAGATTGATACCAGTAAAATAAGCCGCGCAGTGCTTACACGCAGTGTAGTAAAACGCGAACCTACTAATGTGTTTGCAGCCGACGTGCGTTTAAGCCAGTTTGAAGGTTCGTTATCATTTTTTAGTGAGCTTAAAGGGCTGCAAGGCCAGCGCGTAAAACATGTTTGGTCTTTTGAAAGTGAAACAATGGCCGAAATTTCACTTAATGTTACTTCGCCACGCTACAGAACTTATTCGACAAAAAATATTATGAATACGCAAACAGGCCATTGGCGTGTAGCTGTTGTTGATGAGCAAGGTAATTTAATTGCCCAAAAAGAATTTAGAGTGTTAGCTAACTAAATCAATGCTAACCGCAGTAATTAATTGGATACCCCTATGACAGAAAAAACAAAATTAGTACGTATAGCAACTCGCAAAAGCGCCCTCGCGCTATGGCAAGCTGAGTTTGTAAAAGCCCAGCTAGAGCATTTTCATGATGACGTACGTGTTGAGTTAGTCCCTATGTCGACACAAGGGGATATTATTTTAGATACGCCATTGGCCAAAATTGGCGGTAAAGGGTTATTTGTAAAAGAGCTTGAGCAAGCCATGTTAGATGACCGAGCTGATATTGCCGTGCATTCAATGAAAGACGTGCCTGTTGAATTTCCAGAAGGGCTAGCGCTTCATACTATTTGCGAGCGTGAAGATCCTCGTGATGCGTTTGTATCAAATAACTTTGCCAACTTAAATGAGTTACCGAAGGGGGCCATTGTAGGTACATCTAGCTTACGTCGTCAGTGCCAAATTAGAGCGCTAAGACCTGACTTAGAAATCCGTGATTTACGCGGAAACGTGAATACACGCCTAGCTAAATTAGATGATGGGCAATACGATGCTATTATTTTAGCAGCGGCAGGACTTATTCGTTTAAAAATGGGCGAGCGTATTGCGGATTACATTGAACCAGAAGTATCGTTGCCTGCAAATGGCCAAGGTGCTGTAGGTATTGAGTGTCGAATTGAAGATGACGTAACTAAAGCGTTATTAGCACCGCTTGAACACGCACACACGCGTATTCGTGTTAACGCAGAGCGTGCAATGAACCGCCGTTTAGAAGGCGGTTGCCAAGTACCAATTGGCGCTTATGCGTTAGTTGATGGCGAGCAGGTTCATTTACGAGGGCTTGTAGGCGCAATTGATGGCAGCGAAATTTTACGTGACGAAGTTGCAGGTCATATTAATGATGCCGAAAAACTCGGAATAGAACTGGCTGAAAAATTACTTGCTCAAGGCGCAGATAAAATTTTAGCTGACGTATACAGAGACGCATAAATGACACATATTCTGATAACTCGGCCCGAAGGAAAAGGCGTAGCCCTTGCAGAACAACTTGAGCAAGCGGGTTATCAGACGTCGTTGTTTCCTGTTTTAAATATTAACTATTTAATGCCTTCTAGTACTCAACTAAGCCCACTTATTAATGCAGATAAAATTATTTTTATCTCTCAGGATGCTGTTAAAGCACTGGCACAATTAAAGCCCGATATAAACATTAAAGCGCAGTTTTATGCTGTAGGGCAGCAAACTGCCGATACAATATATGAATTATTTGGTGTGCGTGCAGCCACGCCTAAGCAGTTCGATTCAGAAGGGGTATTGGCTCTTAAGTCGTTGGCTCAAGTTGATGGTAGCAATATTGTATTGGTTAAAGGGCAAGGTGGTCGACCCGATATAGCTAAGGTTCTTAAAGAGCGCGGTGCATTTTTAAATAATTGTGTTGTTTATGAACGTGAGCCAGTATCCGATTTAACCAGTAACTGGACTGACCACTGGCAAAGCAACAATGTACACGGTATAGTCATAACAAGTAATGCAGCAGTTGATGCCATATTTACCCCCCTTGCTGCACAACAATTACAATGGTTACAACAGTGCCACTTTTATGTTGCCAGCGAGCGTATAGCCGCATATTTACAGCAACAACACGTAAGTTTGGCAAATATACATATTGCAGCAGGGGCTAGCGATAACGCTATGTTTACCTGTATTAATCAGCAAGGTAGCAGCATGAGTGAACAACCTAAGTCAATAACAACAGAAAACACAACATCAACAGCTTCGAGTTCAGCATCAGTTAAAAATGAGCCAGCAAGCGTAAAAAACAAACCAGCAAATGACAAACAAAAAGTTAGTAAAGTGGCTTCTCTTGCATTGTTAATATCGTTGGTTGTGGCCTCTGGAGTTGGCTACGAGTTTTATCAAAAGCTAAATGCAGGTAAAGCGCAAAATACATTTGTTGACGAACTTAGCGAGCAAAATAAGCTACTTCAGCAAGAGCTAGCGGTCCTTAAGTCTTCTCAAGTGAGCTTGCAACAAGCGCTATTTAATAGCGAAGAAAAAGTATCTGAGGCGTTAGCGCAAAGCACTCTTGAAAATCAGCAAGCATTAAAAAACGCACTACAAAAAGCGCAGCAACAAGGCTCATCTTTAAACCCACAAGAGGTCACCAGCTTACAACGAATGGCTGAGTTTAAACTGTGGGCCGAAAAAGATTACCAAGGCGCAAGCGCTGTACTAAAGCGTTTAGACGGACTGTTAAGTGAGTACCCTGGCACAATTGAAGTTCGCCAAGCCATTATGCAAGACATACAAACGCTTGATAGTTTAAAACCGGTTGCTACCGAGGCCATTTATTTACAGCTAAATAGTGTTATTAACCGAATTGACGAATTGGTGTTTAATGCGGTCAATTTACCAGAGGAAACATTGGTAATTGATGAACATGCACTCAGCGAAGATATTAACGACTGGCAGCAAAATATCAGTAACAGTTGGAATAAGATTGTTGATAGTTTTATTACAATTAGGCGCCATGAAGGTATAGCTATTGAGCCACTACTAACCGATCAAGAGCGCAATTTAATTAACCAGCGAATTAAGCTTAATATAGCGCAGGCGCAAGATGCGCTACTAAGTAAACAAGCCAGTATATATTTTAATGCATTAAGCGAAGCAAAGCGCTTAATTAGCGAGTACTTTAAGCAAGACGATGACGCTACAAAATCAGTACTAAATACGCTATCTAAATTAGAAAAAGAGCAGCTCAATTTTAGCCAAGAGGTCACTCTGCAAAGTACACAAACGGTTAAGGAGTGGGTGCAATGATAGGCCTAATAATCTTAATTGTAGCTATTGTTGTTGTAATTGCGGTTACCCCTTTTGTACTTGACGAAAAAGGTTATGTGCTAATTTCGTTCAATAATACGACCATTGAAGGCACTATCGTTTCGTTTTGTATTATGGCTGCATTGTCTGCGGCAGTTTTATATTTTAGTTACAAACTAATACGTTATTTATTATCAATTTATAGAAATACCAAGCATGGTTTTTTTGCCCGCAGTGAAGAGCGTAAATTCGCCGCAATTGAACAAGCCCTTTTCAGTGCTATAAACGACGATTACGAACAGGTAGAGCGCGCACTTTCTGGTAACAGTGTGCCAGAAAAATTTGACGATATTCGTTTAGCACTTTTGGCTAAAGCAGCACTTGCTAACAACGAGGCAGATAAAGCGCTTGAGCGATTATTTGAAATAAGCCCTGAGCAGCAATTGAAAGTAGCAAAACTATGGTTGGCAAGTGGAGATAGCAGTGCGATTGAATCGCAGTTGCGTGTGAATGCAGAAGCTAAAAAAGCCACCGCACTTGAGCTTAAACTGTACACTGAGGTATTGGTACAACAGAAGCACTTTAGTGCACTTGAAGAGTTTTTACCCAAGCTACTGCGTAAAAAAGTGTTTTCTAGTGAGCAGTGGACACGTGTATTTACTGCCTATTTTTCGGCTCAATCAGTTGATGAATTAACAAATAAATACAAACAATTACCACGAAAACTACACACTCATGCACAGACTGCATATTTAACTCAAATGGCTGCAACAGGTCAGCTTGCCGTTATTGAGGGCGATTTAACTAAAATGGTTAAGCAAGCCAGCCAACATGATGAGCTTGCTGCTATTTTAAATAATGCAAACCATGGCGAAGCGCACAAGTTACAAGCCAGTATTCAAGATCGCCTTAAAAAAGACGACACCAATACAGCGCTGCTGTTGTCGCTTGCATGTCTTGCTAATGCACAAAGTGATTATGACTTAGCCGCACGTGTGTTTGATAAAGCGCTTAATGGTGATAATAAACACCAATTTGCAGACCAAGCAGCCTTGAGTTATAAAAACACGGCACAGGCTGAAAAGGCACTCGTTTTATATAACAAATAAGTTTACTAGCTGATTAGATATATATTTTAGGCACAGGTTACAGGCGTTTTATAAATGCTTTACCTGTGCTTTTTTATAGGTATTTTTTAAAGTTAGCGAAACAATAAAAAGTAAGGCGATACTATTTTTATACAAATTATTGTTAAGTGCATGAATATTTGCACAAAAAGCAGACATATGACCGCTTAATAATATTACAAAGCGTATAGACTTGAAAAATAACTCTATCTGCGTATTATGCGCAAAAATTTAATTAAACTGGGTGCTACTATGATCAATAGAAAACTACCTTTGCTAGATATTCACCGTCATTTAGATGGTAATGTTCGCGCGCAAACCATACTAGAACTTGGTCGTCAGTTTAATATTGATTTACCCGCAGATAACGTTGAACAATTAATCCCTCATGTTCAAGTGATAGATCCAGAGCCAAACCTTGTCGCTTTCTTACAAAAGCTAGACTGGGGCGTAACGGTACTTGGCGATTACGATGCATGCCGCCGTATTGCTATTGAAAATATTGAAGATGCGCAAGCGCAAGGCCTTGACTACGTTGAACTTCGTTTTAGCCCTTACTACATGTCGCAAAGCCAAGGTTTACACCCACAAGGTGTTGTCGAAGCTGTGGTTGATGGCATTAAATCAGCAACAAAGAATACCAATATTAAAGCAAACTTAATTGGTATTTTGTCGCGTACTTATGGTGTTAAAACTTGTCAGCATGAGCTTGATGCATTACTTGCGTTTAAAAATGACTTAGTGGCGGTTGATTTAGCGGGCGATGAAATTGGCTTTCCGGGTGAATTATTTATTGAGCACTTTAAGCAAGTGCGTGATGCGTATTTAGCGTCAACAATTCATGCTGGCGAAGCACTTGGCGCTCCAAGTATTTGGCAAGCAATTAATGAATTAGGTGCAAGTAGAATTGGCCATGGTGTAAAAGCAATTGAAGATCCAGGATTAATGGATTACCTGCGTGATAACCGCATTGGTATTGAATCGTGTTTAACCAGTAATATTCAAACTAGTACAGTTACCGACCTAGCTACGCATCCACTTAAACAGTTTTTAGAACATGGTATTCTTGCTTGTCTTAATACAGATGACCCGGCTGTTGAAGGTATTGAAATAGAACATGAATATACCATTGCAGCACCCAAAGCAGGCCTATCTCAGGCTGATATAGAAAAAGCCCAAGCTAATGCCTTGGAAATTGCATTTTTAAGCGACGGCGATAAAAAAGCACTATTAGCACAAGTGAGTGCACGTTAAGTAATGCAAATAAATATGCGGCTTTAAAGCTGCATATTTATAGATTTAACTTGAGCGATAGCTAAGAGATTTACTAACGCTCAGGTTTTAAATTAGTGCTCTTGGCAGCTAAGGTAGTTATCGTAAAGCGCTTTGAGTACGTCGGCACGATTTATCATCCCCACCACTTTTACGCCTTCTACTACAGGGTAGTTTTTTGGCTTACCTGGCTGCATTTGTTCAGCTAGTTCAATAATGTTTAAATCGCTACTCACTGTGACTACATTGGTCTGCATAAGCTGCGACACTTTTACAACCCCTTCGCAAAAATAACTACTTTGCATTAAAGGCTTTAATAGCTCTTGTTCTGAAATAAATCCGACTAGGCATTTTTCGTTATCGAATACAGGCGCACCAAGTAATTTAAATTTTTGTAACTCGGCTATGGCAGTTGTCATTTCAGTGTCTGGTGTTATGTTTGGCAACTTGCGTTGCATAAAATCTTTTACTTTTGTATTTAGCATTTGGGTCTCTCCCGCTGATGTTCTGTACAAAGTATGGTTTATAGATTGGATTTTAGGAAATTGTTTATATTGATGTGTTTGATAGGTTTAAGCTATTAAAACTTTAAAGTCATAAAAAAAGCACCCATAGGTGCTTATTATTAAACGATGCGATGAGTTTACTTTATAAATGCAAATGCATCGGCGTACATGTTTTCACGAATAGCGCCATGAGCTATAAAATCATCTCGTACAATCCCTATCATGTCAAAACGACCCGCCATGTAAATATCGTAAGGTTCAAGTGATACAATATCTTGCATTACTGCTTTGTGTACAAAACCCGTGTGACCTTGCCAATTAGCTGATGGGTTTTCGACAACAGGAATAAATTCAAAATGCTCGTGACTTTCTGCCCATAATTTCATTTCTTCATGTGCGTACAAAGCAGACTCTTCTTTAACACCCCAATAAAATAATACAGGGCGGTCACAGTTTATTTCAGCTAAGTGATCTGCCATCGATTTTACATACGAAAAACCAGTGCCGCCGGCAAGTAAAATAATAGGTCGATTACATTGTAATCGAAGTTGGGAAACACCTAATCCGGCCTCTATATCAACCATTGTTTTGTTTGAGTGCGCATTGCGTAAATGTTCAAGCGATTGCATTGCATACGAGTCTGCACCAGAGGCACCAATGTGCAGCTCTATTTCGTCACATTGTGATGGGCGGCTAGCAATTGAAAAAGCACGTTTGTCTTTTTCACTTAACACCAGTTGCATGTATTGGCCCGCTTCAAAGGTCACAGGCTCTTGTGGCTTTAAAGTTACTTTGTTAACAAATTCTGTAAGTGGGCTGATAGCTACAACTTCAGCTTTTAATGTTTGCATTTTTTACCTTTTAGCAGCGCTTTTGACAGCAGATACGCAATTGAATGAATCGATTCTAGCATACCTATAGGATTATTTTATAGCCTGTTTATAGCTTACCCGAACGATGGTGAATAAATTATTGACCATCGCTGGGTTTGTTAAGTTGCTAAAGAATTTTAAGGCTATCCCAAATATCGTCAACACGTTCTTTGGTAGCTTTATCCATAACTATTGGTTCACCCCATTCACGGTCGGTTTCGCCTACCCATTTATTAGTCGCGTCCATACCCATTTTAGAGCCGAGGCCCGATACCGGGGAGGCAAAATCTAGGTAATCTATTGGAGTGTTTTCAATCAACGTTGTATCACGCGCTGGATCCATGCGTGTTGTGATGGCCCAAATAACATCTTCCCAGTCGCGAGCATTTATATCGTCATCGCATACAATTACGAACTTGGTATACATAAATTGTCGTAAAAACGACCATACACCCATCATTACGCGCTTAGCGTGACCAGGGTATTGTTTTTTCATTGTGACTACCGCCATACGGTACGAGCAACCTTCAGGCGGCAAATAAAAGTCGACAATTTCGGGAAACTGTTTTTGTAATATTGGTACAAATACTTCGTTAAGCGCAACACCTAAAATAGCGGGTTCATCAGGCGGACGGCCAGTAAATGTGCTGTGATAAATAGGATCTTTACGGTGTGTAATGTGAGTTACAGTCATAACAGGGAAGTCATCTACTTCGTTGTAGTAACCTGTGTGGTCGCCATAGGGGCCTTCTGGCGCCATTTCGCCTGGCATAATATGGCCTTCAAGTACGATTTCGGCACTGGCAGGCACTTGTAAGTCGTTTGAAATTGACTTTACCACTTCAGTTCGGCTTCCACGCAATAGCCCTGCAAATGCATATTCGCTGAGCGTATCTGGTACAGGAGTTACTGCACCTAAAATGGTCGCCGGATCGGCGCCTAACGCCACCGATACTGGATAAGGCTGACCAGGGTTTTCTTTACACCACTCTTGAAAGTCGAGCGCGCCGCCGCGGTGCGACAACCAGCGCATAATTATTTTATTTTTACCTAATAGCTGTTGGCGATAAATACCCAGATTTTGACGTTTCTTGTAAGGCCCTTTTGTGACGGTTAAACCCCATGTAATCAAAGGGGCTGCATCACCTGGCCAGCAGTGTTGAATAGGTAGTTTTGTTAAGTCGACGTCATCACCTTGTAAAATCACTTGCTGACAAGGTGCTTTTTTGATTTCTTTAGCTGGCATGTTCAGCACTTTTTTAAATACAGGAATAGATCCAAGTGCTTCTTTAATGCCTTTTGGGGGCTCGGGCTCTTTTAAAAACGCGAGTAGTTTACCCACCTCCCGAAGTTCATTTACGTCTGTTTGGCCCATCCCCATAGCAACTCGCTTCGGTGTTCCAAATAAATTGGTAAGCACCGGCATGCTGTGCCCTTTTGGGTTTTCGAATAATAAGGCAGGACCTTTTGCACGCAGTGTGCGGTCGGAAATTTCGGTCATTTCAAGATACGGGTCAATTTCTTGGGTGATGCGTTTAAGCTCACCTTTTTTTTCAAGTAAATTGATAAAATCGCGCAGATCTTTATATTTCATTATGGGCCGCTATTAAGCAAAAGAGTTGAACTATTATACCCATTTCATGCAAAGCAAGTCATTACACCTGCACTTAAAACTTAAAGCGCTCTACGGCACTTGTTAAAGAGTGTGCAAGTTGATTTACGTCTTCACTTTCGCTTGCTAGGGTGGTTGCGTTATTGGCATTTAAAGTGGCTTGCTCGGTCACCTTAGCCATTATTTTTTGAATATCATCACTGTTTGTTAACTGTTCATGAGAAGCTGTAGCAATTTGCTCACTCATTTGGTTAATTGACAGTAACGTCCCTTTTATACGCTCAACCGCTTTATTTAGTTCAGCACTGTTTTCAACACACTGTTTAGCTTGTTGTTGGCCATCGTTAATTTCTTTCTGCGTTGTTTTTGTGTGTTGCTGCAGCGTTTGGATCATGGTGTGAATTTCGCTTGTGGAGCTCTGTGTACGTGCCGCTAATGAGCGGACCTCGTCAGCAACCACAGCGAAGCCTCGGCCATTTTCACCGGCTCTTGCCGCTTCTATTGCTGCATTTAATGCAAGTAGATTAGTTTGCTCTGCAATGCTGCTAATAGTATTTACAATTGCGCCGATTAAATCTGTAAATTCGGCCAGCTCTTCTGTGCTACTTACCGCTTTATCTAATCGATTCAAGAGTGCTTCAATACTTAAACTGTTGTCGTTGGCTATTTGGTTTACGTCGTTAGCAAACTGAGAGGCGTTGGTAATTTCGTTAGATGCATTATCGGCCTGCTCATAGACCGCTTGCGAATTGTTTAGCATGCTATGCGCAAGGTCTGTGGCTTGTGCGCTTCGTTCTAATTGCTGCTGAGCAACAATGGTCATCTGTTGGCCCTTCTCACTTGTTTGAATGGCTGATTTATCAAGCTCGTGGGCATCATTACTAATTGCTTTTATAAGGTGTGATAAATCGTCACTGAGCTTATTGATGTTGTTAAGTAAAGTGCCAAACTCATCTTTGCTACGCGGTTGGCTGCGTTTAGAAAAATCACCCGAGGCAATACGTGCTAAATCGCTATTTACTTTTTTAAGTGGTTTTAGCATGGCATTAGTTGTAAAGATTGAAATAACAATAAGTAAACCAATAAGTACAATCGCAATTATAATAACAGAGCTAGAGCCCATATTAATTGCCGACTTAGCACTGCTTTGCAGAGTTTTAAAACGCTCGTCAGCCAGTTTATTAAGCTGTAATAATTGGCTTTCTGTGTCTATAAACTCTTGTTGAAAACGCTCAAAACTTTGCTGTGCCATTTGGGTGTTTTCAAGCGCTTTATTTTGCTGGGCGTAAATACCGTCGGGTCCATTCAATCGTGTCCTTAAGTTATTAAATTGCTCGGTAAATTGAGCCGCGTTTAAACGCTCACCTAAGGGAGTGGCTTGCTGTTCTAAATACACAAAGTTTGGTTGGATGTTATCAAGTAAAAACTGAGTATCCTGTTGGTGGACGTTTAGGTCGCTGACACTGGTCGTTTGCGTAATACTTTTAATATTGTTGCTTAAATTAAAGAGTAAGTCGTCAATGCGTGTTGCTGTGCCAAATACAGAGTTTAGTAACGACTGCTGCTTTGCATTTATCTCTATGAGTTCTATATCGAGTAAGGCATTACTGAGGTTACTTAGCTCATCACCAAACTCTTTAATTAATGAGGTAGCAGCCGACTGCGCCGTAAAACGCTGTTCTTTGGCATTAAACATGTTTGCGCTTGTTTTGCTTAGTTGCTCAAAGTTTTTTGAAGCGTCAACTAGCAAAGTTTGCATGTTTTGCTGACCTGTCAATTGCGGCTTAAGTGCATTGAGCATATTACTGAATTCTTGTTGCTCGCTTAGCGCTTCTTTTTTATTGGTCAGTAATAAATCAGGTTTTGTTTGACTATAAGCTAGTGCATTGAATTTGGTTATAGAGAGAAGCGATAATCTTAAGTCTTTACTGACTTGTTGAGCTGGAACAGCAAGGTTCTCTATTCGTGAGGTAGTCGTGCTTATTTTATTTAAGGACCAGTAAAAAAATAAGCTACTGATAAGCATTAGTAAACCAATGGCAGAAAAGGCTAAAATTATTTTATGTTTAATGGCAATAGAACGCATAACTTCATCAACAAAATTAAGACTTTTGTTAGTGTAGCAAGTTTTTTAATTTGTTGTTAGTAGGTTGTTATTTTAAGGTGCAGTGATATTTTTTGCCTAAAATTATAAGCATCGCTTCAGCGCCTTTTCCCCAAAAAAGTACTTCTTTATTTATATACTTATTTCCAGACGCGCTTTCTTCATGAGAAAGGTTGTATGTTTTATTATTGAAGGTGAGCTCTGCTTCTTGGTTTTTTAACGTACTCAGTACTGCTTTCTTGTTATTACATATGTAGTGTGTGCTTGTCGTTTTTTTACTACACCCAATTAAACTGAGTAGGCAAGCCATTAAAACAAGTGTTGCTTTCATTTTCCCTTCCTTAATATATTTTACCCGCTATTTTACTTAAGAATAACAGGGCAAAATTAACCGTTGGTGAAAGGCGCGCTTTACGTTATGTTGATTAAATTATTTATAAGCTAGGTTCTGTTGATCTTTTCGGATTGAAATTTGTTCAAACTAGGGGCTATTTAATCGTGGCGCGAGGTTTGTAACCTAGTGGACTAAGTAAAAGCCGAGCAACAAAAAGTAAGTAGACCCTAGGAAGAACCCATCGGGCAGCGCCTGTTTGGTATTAATGCTACGTTAGCGCCAATTTATGGGGAATAACCACACTGCATCGGCTCTGCCTTGCCTAAATACCAAACAGGCTGCTGCAAATTTAACATTGAAAGAACAACAGACCCAAGGAAGCAAAATGGCAGGCACTAACCTATTAACATTATTAGATGACATAACGGCTTTACTCGATGACATTGCAACCATGAGTAAAATAGCGACAAAAAAAACAGCAGGTGTTTTAGGAGACGATTTAGCGCTGAATGCACAGCAAGTAACGGGTGTGTCAGCCGACAGAGAGCTGCCCGTTGTATGGGCGGTAGCAAAAGGATCATTTTTAAATAAAGCAATCCTTGTTCCTGCGGCGTTAATGATCAGCGTTTGGCTTCCATGGCTCATTACACCACTTTTAATTTTAGGTGGGTTGTTTTTATGTTTTGAAGGAGCTGAAAAAATATTTGCGCGATTTTTACCTCATCATGATGAGATTGCAGATGGCGAAAAAACACTTGATTTAGTTGAATATGAAAAACAAAAAATAAAAGGTGCGATACGGACAGACTTTATTCTATCGGCCGAAATTATTGTTATTACGCTTGGTACTGTCGCGGGCCAAACATTACTCAATCAATCCTTAGTTCTGTGTGTAATAGCCATTGTTATGACTATTGGTGTTTATGGACTTGTAGCTGCAATTGTAAAACTTGACGATGCAGGCTTGTATTTGGTAAATCAATCTAAAGTGTCTGGCAGCGCGGTTAAAGAGTTTCTGGGTAAAAGCTTGCTTGCGGCAGCACCACGACTTATGCAGTTTTTAGCTTTTGCAGGTACTGTGGCCATGTTTTTGGTGGGAGGCGGTATTTTATCTCATGGTATTGAGTTATTACATCATGCACAACTTAATGTGATTAGTTATGCGCAGTCAATACTAGGCAATATAGGTGAAGTATTAGCCCCGCTAGTATTTGATGCAGTGCTAGGGGTTGCTGCAGGGCTAGTTATTGTGCTTTGCCATGTAGCTTATACAAGGTTATTTAAAACAAATAAGTAGAGCAGTGCTTTTTGCCCTACATAATTGATTCACATGTTATAAATTTACACAACTGCTCAAGTTCGTAGGTTGCTTTACTATTACCTTGAGCAATTGCTTTTTTATACCAGTAAACAGCTTGTTGTGTGTTTTGGTCTGCACCTTGCCCGTCTCGGTACATTTGTGCAAGGTTAAGCTGCCCCCATTGAGAACCCGATTCTGCAGCAAGTTTAAAGCTTTCTAAGGCTTCTTTAAATTGCCCATCTTTAAAGTACATAATGCCTTGCTGGTTATTTTTATCTAGTTTTAAACCTTTGTATAAAGGCTTAGGTTTAGGTGGAAACATCACAAACCCGCCATACAAACTATTAGCATGTGGGCGCAGCACATCGTAAATCACGTCATTGTTATATAAGCGCTTTACCTCATCACGGGGTAAGGTAATTGTGTTTGTTGAAAAGTAATCGCGTTGTACTAATAAGCTGGTGCGCATCGCCGTGGTTATGCCTCGGTTGCGTTTATAGCTGTAATTGCTTACTTGAAAAGTAATAAATTGTTCGTCAAAGCTGAGTACTTGGGCCACTTTTAAATTTGTAAGTGTCCATGGTTCGTGAGTAAATTTATCAGCGTGAACTAAATATGTATCAAATGCCTGTGGATTATTTAAGTAGCTGTATTTGAGTGCTTGGTTGTCAGTGTATTGTTGAAAAAAATATGCCATTACCCACAATAATAAAATTAAGCCAATCCCGTACTTTGGCAGGCTTAGTTTTTCAATTAAGGGAATTTTTTTTATACTAATTGGTTCGTTATGGCCACATTGGTAGCATTCGCGCTTGTAATTTAGCTTTAATGGTACGATAGGAATAATCGTAAAACGTAAGTAGCGGCTATGGTTTACTAAGTGATAGCTATCGCTTTGGCAGCTTGGGCAGGACTGCGTTTGTGAAAAATGAGGAAAAGACTGACTGGTGTTAAAAAGCAGCATGCAATAATGCCCCGAGTTTTAATTTCTATTAAAGTAAAACAAGGGGCATATTTTTTAAAGCAACAAACTGTAAGTAATTATGTCTGTTACTCTTTTGTTGTTACTTTTGGTTTAATTGTTGTTTTTGAGTCTGCTGCCATAAGCGCAAATACCGCATAGGTTGCTGTATTTTGACGAAGCTTTGCTGGCGTTACTTTATCAAGCGTGTCGTCAGCTGTATGGTGGTAATCAAAGTAGTCTGTACCATCTTGGGCTAGCTCAAAAATAGGTGCCGACACCGCATTTTTAAATGGAATGAGATCGGGTCCGCCGTTGGCTTGGTTTTTACCAATGTACTCAACATTTAAAGGGGCAAGCTCTTTTGCGATAGCACGCACTACAGGCAGTGACGCTGCATCTACATTTGATTCAAAACCGTAAACTACATCAGCGCCAAAATCAGACTCTGCAGCAGCGACAATATTGTGTAAATCGTTTTTATGTTTTGCAAAGTACGCTTTTGCACCCCATAAACCAAGCTCTTCAGCGGCGAAAAGCACTACGCGAATACTGCGTTTAGGGCGTTTTACATCGCTAATATGTTTAGCAGCCGCCATAGTCAATGCAACGCCGGCGCCGTCATCAAGTGCGCCTGTGCCTAAATCCCACGAGTCTAAATGCCCGCCAATTAATACGTATTGCTCTGGGTTTTCGGTACCGTTAAATTGGCCTATAACATTGTAACTAGTGCCTTCGCCAAGGTTTTCGGTTTGTACATTTATATTGACCGATACATCTTTGCCTAAAGCGACTAAGCGAGCAATTTGATCGGCATCGGGGTTAGCAATGGTTACGTTAGGTATTTTTTTAACGCCTTCTTTGTAATAGCTTCCGCCGGTGTGGGCAAAACGATGATGACCTGTACTTACTGACCGCATCATGTAGGCCACAGCCCCTTTTTTAGATGCTTCAATTGCTCCGGTGGCACGTGCTTTAACAGCGGGTCCATAACCATTACCGTCTATATCGCGATTCATTCGGTAATTAATGTAAGCAATTTTACCTTTTAAGCTATTAGCCGGTGCTGCTTTTAGCTCATCAAGTGTTTCGAATAATTCGATGGGTGCGCTAATGCCTTCTTTGGGGGTGCTTATGCTATTACCTAGCGCGGTTAAATGAAGGGGTTGTTCGCTAGGCGTTAATATTTTTCCACTTTCGCTGTAGCGGCGCCATTCTGGAAAGGTCGCTGCTTCAAGCCATACTTTATCAAAGCCCAGTTCTTTAAATTTAGCTTGCGCCCAAGCAACGGCTTTTTTATCGTTTTCGGTGCCAGGTAAACGCGGGCCAACTTCGGTTGTTAGTGACTCTAATAGCTCATAGCTTAGGTGGCTATTAAGGGCTGTGGTTCGCACTTCATCTACTTGTTGTAATTGTTTGCTTGTAAATTCGTTGCTGCTGGCAGTAGCTGCCATACTACTGGTAAGGAGTAGTGCGGTGATGAGATTTTTCATGGTAATTAGCCTTATTTATGATTGCGGCTATTAAAACATGTAATAAAGACGTAAAAAAATAGATGAGATGAATGAGCGACTTAAAGTGATCAAAAAAGCCCGCGCATTTAAAACGCGGGCTCGCAATTAAAGCGCTTAATTAAAAGCTAAATTGTGCAGCTAGTCTTACGTTAGTGCCTTCACCTATTGTTACGTTGTTTGTGCCACCACCGGCTAGGTAGTCTTCGTCAAATAGGTTTTCTATGTTTAGACGTAAGTTAACATCGGTGTTACTGACATTAATTTTATACGTTGCGCCTACATCGACACGCGTGTAGGCATCTTTAATAATCGTGTTGTCACTATCTGCAAAGCGCTCACCTTCGTAAAATGCACCGGCATTAAATGCAATCGCGTCGTTTAATTCGTAACGAGTCCAAAGCGATGCAGACCATTTAGGAGCATCGGTAGGGCGCTTACCTTCTAACTCTTCGTCACGTTCGTAATTTGCATCTAAATACATAGTCGATGCCATTACGAATAAACGGTCAGTTGCCGCACCTTGCGCTGTTAGTTCAACGCCTTTGTGACGCTGTTCACCAATTTGGTTTGTTTCAGAGATTAAATCACCTACTGGTACATCAAGTGTTTCTGTAACTAACGTGCCATTTTTACTTATATCGAAAAGCGCACCGCTTAGCATTAAACGATCATCAAATAACTGCCATTTAACACCAATTTCTTTTTGCTCAGAGGTAACGGCATCAAGCTTCATACCATTATTTATATCGTCTTCGTTTACAAGAGTATCGCTGCCTTGTGGTTCAAAGCCTTCAGAGTAACTCGCGTATACCGTAGCTGATGCATTAGGGTGATAAAGAACACCTACTTTTGGCACAAACGATTCATTATTTGCATCTTCACGTGTTTGCTTATCGTAGCGACCACCAAATGATAGTTGCCACTGTGGCGAAAACGTAATTAAGTCTTGCACATAAATACCGTAATAGTCGTATTCTGTTTCGCTAATAGTGTCGTCTGTTTTGTAACTTACTGCTGGGCGACTTGGCTCTGTTTGACCAGATATAAAATTAAATGAATCAGCTGAGGTGCGACGCTGTCCATAATAATAATCAAGCGAGTTAGCACCAATGAGTAATTGATGATGAACGCCTGCTGTTTCAAATTCACCGATAAAGTCGATAAATGCGGTTTTAAATTGCCAGTCGTCAAATCGGTCGTAAGGACGAGACTCATAACTGTCGCCTTCAACAAAATTGCTTGGCTTACGTGGAGCTGACTCAAAACGTTGGCGCTCAAATGTTTGTTCGTTATAGCCAAGTTTTACTTGCCAGTTATCGTTTAAAAATACTTGAAAATCAATGCCTGCATTTTCTACTGTTATATCTGTAAACGCCCAAGACATATCGCGAATAGTTTTATCGTCGCCAATAACGTTGGCGTTGTCGTCGATCCATGCACCTGTGTCTAAGCCAGCTTCGTCGTCTGTGCGGTCGTAATGAACTCGAACTAAGGCATTATCGCTAATATCGTAATCAACAATCAACGCACCTAAAAAGCGGTCACGCTCGCGGTTTTCACCGTTTTGGTATTCGCGCCAGTAATCAACATCTTGCTTAACTAAAATACCGCGTGCACGTAAATCTTCAGCATCCGTCAAAGCGCCTGCAGCATCTATCATAAAGCGTGTTGAACCATGCTGATCTACATCGGCACTGGCATTAAATAATGTGTGTGCTGTCGGCTTTTTAGTAACCATATTAATTAGGCCACCAGGACCTGATTGACCATATAAAATGCTTGATGGGCCTTTAATAACTTCTACTTGCTGTAAAATTTCAATGGGTTGTTGATAGTGCGACCAATGCTGATGCCCGTCGCGTAAATAACCGGTTGATGAGCTAAGCTCAAAACCGCGTAAGTTAAATACTTCACGGTTACGCTGTTTAGAACCAGCCGTTAAACTTGCATCGTTTGAAAGTACTTCACCTAGTGTTGTTGCAAGTTGTTCGTTAATAATAATATCGCTAATTACCGTCACTGATTGAGCTGTATCAAGTAGTGAAGTTGATGTTCTCATTGCACCATTTGCGTTATCTACTTTGTAGTCATTAAAGTAACTTCCTTTGACTTCTATATGTTCAAGGTCGGTAGAATTTGCATATGTATTTGTTGTTATTGTTGCCAATAGTGCGATGTAAAGGGAACTCAGTTTCATTTGATGCTTCCAGCTCAGTATAGTAAAAAGTGAAGCGCAATCTTAATGAAAATAAATATCATTTGCAATGTGTTTTTAACAATATTTTATAATGTGTTTGCTAATGGTTGCCAATAACGAATTCTGCTATTATTAGCAGCATATTTAGTAGGACTTTATCCTGCGTTATCTTTACTGCTATGGAATTTACTGTGACTTCAACTGCTTTTTCATCTTTGGCTTTACCAGCTGGACTTGTTGATAATTTATCAACGCTTGGCTACGCCCACATGACACCTGTACAGGCACAAAGTTTGCCACCTGTACTTGAAGGTAAAGACATCATTGCTCAGGCAAAAACCGGCTCAGGTAAAACGGCTGCGTTTAGTTTAGGTGTGCTTGCTAAATTAAACGTAAAACGTTTTAGAATTCAATCGCTAGTTTTATGTCCAACACGCGAGCTTGCTGAACAAGTGGCTGTTGAAATGCGTAAGCTTGCTCGTGGTATTCATAATATTAAAATATTAACGCTATGTGGTGGTGTATCAATTGGTCCGCAAATTGGGTCGCTTGAACACGGTGCACATATTATTGTTGGTACACCAGGGCGCGTAGATGATCATATCCGCAAAGGGACTTTACGGTTAGATGATGTAGAAACATTAGTGCTCGATGAAGCCGATCAAATGCTTGATATGGGTTTTCAAGATACCCTTGATGCGATTATTGAGTGTATTCCACAAAACCGCCAAACTCTTTTGTTTAGTGCTACTTTTCCACGCGCAATTGAAGCGATAGCAAAGCGTGTACTTAGTAACCCAGAAATGATTAAAGTAGAGGAAGAGCAAGAAAAAACCACAATAAAACAATACTTCTACAAAATGGATAACAACAAACAGCGCTATCCAACACTTAAGTTACTATTACTTAAATTTACACCACAAAGTTGTGTTGTGTTTTGTAACACCAAGGTAGAAACGCAGCAAGTTTGCGACGATTTAGCCGATGAAGGCTTCAGCGCCGTGGCATTGCATGGTGATTTAGAACAACGTGACCGTGAGCGCACTCTGATTCATTTTGCGAATAAAAGTGCGTCTATTTTGGTTGCGACAGACGTTGCCGCGCGTGGTTTAGATATTGACGATATGGACATGGTAATCAACTACCATTTAGCGCATGACCCGCAAACACACGTTCACCGTGTCGGGCGAACGGGTCGCGCAGGCAAAAAAGGGATTGCTTGCTCAATTTATGGTGATGCGGAGCAATTTAAAGTGGCGCAAATTGGTGATCATTATGAGCGCGACTTTGAGCCAGAGCCAATGCCTTCATTTAATTTGTTGGACAAACCACCGTACAAACCAGAAATGGTCACTCTGATGATAGACTCAGGTAAAAAGCAGAAAGTGCGTGCTGGTGATATTTTAGGTGCATTAACAGGTAAAGACGGTATTGCTGGGCGTCAAGTAGGTAAAATTAATGTTCTTGATAACGTCGCATTTGTTGCTGTTGAACGTAATGCGTCTAAACCGGCACTTCGTAAATTGACAGAAGGTAATATAAAAGGACGCAAAATTCGTGCTCGTCGCCTAACGCGTTAATCAATTTATGAGCGAGCAGCCGGTTTAAGCTGCTCGTACTCTACTTTTATTTGCTTGAATGCATTCTCGCAGCCAGCAGGTTTGTCTGGGTGGTGCGCCAGTGCAAGTTGTCGCCAACGTTTTTGTAATTCTTTAAGCGAAAAATCATTTGTTAGCTGCCACTTCGCCAAAAGTGCGTCAAAGTGATCCTCTGTTAAAGTTGGCGTGCCCTCTATCTTCTTAAACTTCTGCCAAAAGCTTGTGAGTAGCTCATTAATCTGCTCTTCGCTTGCTTCGTAATTCTCCCAGTCTAAATAATAATCTTTTAAATTTGATTTAAGCGTTGCTGGGTTTTCTATATCTGTTTCAATGAGCTCTATATGAAGTGTTGATATTAAGAGACTTTTAGGGTGAAGTTGTTCCTGTAGTTGATACAATGCATTCATAATTAAAAAATTACGCTTAAATAAATCACGTTCAGGGTTTTTATCAAGTGGCTTAATTACGCCGCAATTAATAAGCTCAGCTGCTAGGATATGAACTTGCCACACTTTTTGGGTTAATATTAAGTCAAATATTCGGTCAATCAGTGGGTTAAGCATTGTTTAGGTCCTAGTATTTAGTGTATCTTCAGTACAGATTACATTGTTACACGTAACAATTTGAAGGATTAAAATTATGCATGGCAAGCTCAAGTGCCTCTTATTCATTGTATGCAGTTTGTTCTATTTGCCAAGTTATGCTCAAGAGTTAGAACCTACATTAGAAGAGTTTAAACAACAACAGCAATGGGATGCAAAGCTTGAATTAGGTAACGCCTTACTTAATAACCAACGTATTACAGCCCAAAATCGCACTGTGATATATGCAGGCCTTGCCGATACTGCGCTGTCGAGCGGCCACTTTAGCGATGCTTTTAATTACTTTAAATTGTTAGAGCTAGAAACTTCTGGATCACTTCTTCCTAGCGAGCACTTTCGTGCAATTAAAATGCAAGGTGTTGCGCTTTTTTATCAGGGCTTGTTTAAACAAGCAATTACTCAATATACCCGCGCACTTGATATTGCAAAAATTAATAACCAACCATTAGAGCAAGCAAACTTATTGAATAATATTGGTTTAGCTTATTTTAATATGCATAAATTAGTAGCAACCCTTGATTACTACCTAAAAGCAAAAGAGATTTACGAAAAGGTGGGTAGTGAACAGGATAAAGGCGATATTTTAATTAACATAGCGGGCGTGTATATACGCTTATCTCGTTATGAAAATGCCATGAGTATTTATCAAGACGTGTTAAAAATTTTTCGCAAGTTAGATGATAATTTGGGAATTGCTATGGTGCATAATAATATGGGGGTGGTTTATTTTGAAAGCAACCAGCTAGATTTAGCGATGCATTACTACCAATTAGCAACCCGTTATTACCTATCCGTCAACAATATGAATAAGTTAGCGACTCAGTACACTAACATTGCAAACGTTAATATTATTCTTAATAAAGTGGAATTAGCGTATGAGCAAGCGCAATTAGCGATAGAGTATTCACTTAAAATTGATAACAAAAACTTAGAACTCACTGCACTGCAAACTCTCGCAAAAGTTCAGCTTGTTAGAGGGATGTTAGATGAGGCAAAAACGAATATTGAACGTGTTTTTGAATTACTTAAAGAGCATAGTAATGATCGTATTATGCGAGATGGGCTTGGCACCCACGCTTTGATTGAAGCAAGCAGGGGGAACTACGAAAATGCAATGCAGTTGCATGAAAAGTACAATAACGAACTACGCAAATTAAGAAGTGACTCTATTGTTAAAGCCTTAGCCGTGCTAGAAAAACAATTTAAAGCCACACAATTGAATCAAGAAATTAAAGAGCTGAAACAAGACCGTAAATTACAAGAGTTAAAAATGAAGCAGCGTTCGCAGTTAACGGTGTTTATTTTTGTACTGTTATTTTTAGTCATAGTGACAGGGGTTGCGTTATACCGACGTGGGTCAGAAAAACGGGCAAAGCAGTATTTAGCTGAACAGGTGGCGCAGCGTACAGCAGAGCTTCAAGGTGTTGCCCAAGAGTTAAGAGCAGCTAATGATGTTAAAAGTCAATTTTTGGCTAATGTTAGTCATGAAATAAGAACACCACTAACGGCGATTCTCGGACAAACAGACGACTTAATGAATGGTTTATACGAGCCTGAACAGCTAAAAGATGAGTTAGCTATTATTCAGCGCCACAGTAACCATTTAAAAAGCTTGATCAACGATGTACTTGATTTAAGTAAAATAGAAGCGAATAGGTTAGAGCTTAACATTTCTTGTTTTGACATGGTCCAACTGGTAAATGATGTGCACGCAATGTTTAACCCTCAGGCAAAAGCAAAAAATCTCAGACTTGTGCTTGAAAATAAGGTGGGCGATGAGTTTTACACCCGCCTTGATATAATGCGAGTAAAACAAATTCTCATTAATTTGTGTGCCAATGCTATTAAGTTTACCCAATCAGGGCAGGTATTAATTGCATTAAATAAAACAGAGCAGGGTATTGTACTGATTGTTAAAGATACCGGTATAGGTATGAGCTCATCACAATTAAAACTCATTTTTGAATACTTTAGCCAAGCAGATAACAGTATTAGCCGACGTTTTGGTGGTACAGGTTTGGGACTTAGTTTATCGCAGCAGCTCGCTTCTATGATGGGCGGGTATATAAGCGTGCAAAGTGAATATAAAAAAGGAAGTCAATTCTCATTCTTTTTACCTTGTGCGCAAGTATCCAGTGAACAAAGTGATATTGGGCAGATAGAGCAAAATAAAAAGCAGCTAAGCGGTACTGTGCTTCTTGCAGAGGATCATGCAGATAACCGAAGGTTTATTAGCCGTTATTTGCGCTCTTTAGGGCTTGATGTAATTGCGGTAGAAAACGGTGAGCAAGCTGTAGAGCAATGCTTACAAATATACCCAGACCTTGTACTTCTTGATATTCAAATGCCAATAATGGATGGGCGAGCTGCCTTTGAGTTATTGAAAAAATGTGGTTTCCAACGGCCAATATTTGCGCTCACTGCAAACGCAATGAGTCACGAAATTGACGACTACCTTACATTAGGGTTTAACGGTTACCTTGCAAAGCCATTGGATAAAGACTTATTTTATAAAACCTTGTCAGAAAACTTAGACCAAGTGCATTCAGACGAACCTAATGTACCAAGTGATATAGATATCAGTGACTTAGTAATAAGTTTTAAACAAAGTTTTGGTTTAGAAAGCGAAAATATTACACAGCATTTTTTAAGTGAAGACTTTGACGCTTTGCAAAAAGATAGCCACCGAATATTAGGTGCAGCACAAATGTTTGCCTTAGATGAAATAGCTTCAGCTGCCAAAAACTTAGACAGTGTTTTGTTACAAAAAGGGATCAAAGATAAAGAATACATTAAACAGCTCGTGTCAGAGCTGCAAGCCGTATTACAAAAATACAATGAAACGTAAGTACACATTATAATAAATACAAAAAAAGCGCCCTAGGCGCTTTTTTTTACTTTACTTCAACGTACCTATTGGCGTTTCATCGAATCAAAAAACTCATCATTGGTTTTACTCATCGACAGTTTATCGATTAAAAATTCCATGGCGTCAATCTCTGACATTTCATGAACAATTTTACGTAAAATCCATAGCTTTTGCAGCTCATCTGGCTTAGTGAGTAGTTCTTCACGGCGAGTACCAGAGCGGTTAAAGTCGATAGCTGGGAATACACGTCTTTCCGCAATTTTGCGGTTAAGGTGTAATTCCATGTTACCAGTACCTTTAAATTCTTCGTAGATAACTTCATCCATTTTAGAGCCAGTATCGATAAGTGCAGTGGCTATAATTGTTAAACTACCACCTTCTTCAACGTTACGTGCTGCACCAAAGAAACGCTTAGGTTTGTGAAGTGCGTTAGCGTCAACACCACCGGTAAGTACTTTACCTGATGAAGGAATAACCGTGTTATAAGCACGTGCTAAACGCGTGATTGAATCAAGTAAAATAACAACGTCTTTTTTATGCTCAACTAAACGTTTTGCTTTTTCGATAACCATTTCGGCAACTTGTACGTGGCGAGATGCAGGCTCATCAAACGTTGATGCAATCACCTCACCTTTGACAAGGCGTTGCATTTCAGTTACTTCTTCCGGGCGTTCATCAATAAGTAAAACCATTAATGTAACGTCAGGATGGTTATGTGTGATTGATTGTGCAATGTTTTGCAGTAGCATTGTTTTACCCGCTTTTGGCGGTGCTACTAATAAACCACGTTGACCGCGGCCAATTGGTGATGCTAAATCAAGTACACGAGCAGTGATATCTTCTTTACTACCGTTACCACGTTCCATGCGGAAACGTTCGTTTGCATGTAATGGGGTTAAGTTTTCAAAAAGAATTTTAGTACGAGAATTTTCAGGTTTATCAAAGTTAACTTCGTTTACTTTAAGTAATGCAAAGTAACGTTCGCCGTCTTTTGGTGGACGAATAAGGCCTGAAATTGAGTCGCCAGTACGCATACTGAAGCGGCGAATTTGGCTCGGTGATACATAAATGTCATCTGGGCCAGCTAAGTAAGAAGCTTCTGATGATCTTAAAAAGCCAAAACCATCTTGCAAAATCTCAAGTACACCGCCGCCGAAGATATTTTCTCCGCCTTTGGCATGGGATTTTAATATGGTAAAAATGATATCTTGCTTTCTTAAGCGGGCTACGTTTTCGAGCCCCATGGACTCAGCTAAGTTTACAAGTTCTTTTATAGACTTGTCTTTTAATTCGCGTAAATGCATATTGGTGGGTTCTTTATTACAATTGTCATACTCAAAGTCGCTTTGATCGTTGAGTGAGGTTGGTTGAATATAACTAAGGATTAGTTGGCTTTATAAACTAGCAGTTCACTGGCATAGCGTCCAGTGTTTATACAAAATAAATTCAAAAAAAGGGCAAAAAGCCCTTTTTTTAGTTCTAGTCTATTAGATGTTGTTATCTAAAAACTCGATAAGTTGTGTTTTTGAAAGTGCACCAACTTTAGTTGCAGCAACTTGGCCATCTTTAAAAAGAAGCAAAGTAGGGATGCCACGAATACCAAATTTAGGCGGAGTGCCAGCATTTTGGTCAATATTAAGTTTAGCAACAGCAACACGACCGTCGTATTCATCAGCAACTTCGTTAAGGATAGGGGCGATCATTTTACAAGGTCCGCACCATTCAGCCCAGAAGTCTACTAGTACAGGCTTGTCTGATTGTAATACGTCAGCTTCAAAGCTATCGTCAGTAATTTGGATTATTTTCTCGCTCATTGCGCTCTCCGATTTAGTTAGGCGAAATATTTAGTGCGTATTTAAACACTCTTGTTTCTTATTGCAAGTTTAAACGTTATGCTTAAACGCTATGACTAAGACACATTTAACCGATAAAAAGTTTTCAGACTTTGCTATCGCACCGGAAGTGGTTGCCGGTCTAACCGAGAATGGGTTTGAATATTGCACACCTATTCAAGCAAAATGCCTACCTTTTATTTGTGACGGACGCGATATTGCGGGCCAAGCACAAACGGGTACTGGCAAAACGTTGGCATTTTTAACTGCCACGTGCCATCGGTTATTACAATCTAGCAAAGCACCTAGTAAACATCCAAGAGCCCTGATCATGGCCCCTACTCGGGAGCTTGCGATTCAGATACACAAAGATGCAAAAATTTTAGCGCCACACTGTAATCTTAACTTAGGTTTAGTATATGGTGGCGAAGATTACGAAAAACAACGTGCACAATTAGAAAAAGGCGTAGATATTTTAATTGGTACGACAGGTCGTTTAATCGATTTGTACAAGCAAGGCTGTTATACCCTTAATGAAATAGAGGTTGTCGTGCTTGACGAAGCCGATCGTATGTTCGATTTAGGCTTCATAAAAGATATACGTTATATGTTTGATCGTATGCCAGATACATCAAAGCGATTAAACTTATTATTTTCAGCGACTTTATCGTACCGCGTACAAGAGCTTGCGTTTGAACACATGACCAACCCAGAACATGTACAAATTGAGCCTGACGTAAAAACTGGTAAACGCATAAAAGAAGAGCTGTTTCACCCTTCGCAAGAAGATAAAATTAAGCTTTTATTAACTTTGATCGAAGAAGAATGGCCAGATAAAGCCATTGTATTTGCAAACACTAAGCACAGTTGTGAAACCGTGTATGCGTGGTTAAAAGCTGATGGCCATCGTGTTGGTATGCTAACAGGTGATGTAAATCAGAAAAAACGTCAAAGCATCTTAGCGCAATTTAGCAAAGGCGAATTAGATTTTTTAGTTGCAACCGATGTTGCAGCGCGTGGTTTGCATATACCAGAAGTAAGTCATGTATTTAACTTTGACTTACCTGATGACTGTGAAGATTATGTTCACCGCATTGGTCGAACAGGTCGTGCGGGTGCATCAGGGCATGCAATAAGCTTTGCATGTGAACAATATGCTTATAACCTACATGAAATTGAAGAATATATAGAGCACAGCATTCCTTTATCTCATTACGATAAAGCCGCTTTGTTAGACGACCTAACTAAGCCTATTATTCAAAGAAAGCGCAACTATTCAAATGGTCCTCGTAATCGTAGTAATAACAACGGACGTCGCCCAAATAATAGTTACCAAAAAGGACGGTCGTAATAAACCGTTTGCATAAGTAGTAGTAACTAGAGGTTTTTGAACGGTGGGGCAACTTATACCGCAAAAAAATGTATACGCAGTTATTGATTTGGGATCAAATAGCTTTCATATGCTTATTGCCAAATCAGTGGCTGGCGGTTTACAAACGATTGGTCGCGTAAAACGCAAGGTTAGGCTAGCCGCCGGGCTTGATAAAGATAATGTATTAAGCACTGAGGCTATGCAGCGAGGCTGGGAATGCCTCGCGCTTTTTGCTGAGCGTTTACAAGATATTCCAAATCAAAATATTACCATAGTAGCTACAGCTACATTACGCTTGGCAACTAATGCTGAAGTGTTTAAAGCGCAAGCTGAAAAAATTCTTGGCCATAAAATCAACGTTATTAGTGGTGAACTAGAGGCGCGTACCATCTACAAAGGGGTAGCGCACACTTCAGCATGTACCGGCAAACAGCTCGTTATTGACATTGGTGGTGCAAGTACCGAAGTAGTGATTGGTAAAGAATTTGATGCCCTTTTATACAAGAGCCTCAACATGGGGTGTGTTACTTACCTTGAGCGTTATTTTAAAGATTGCTTATTAACACATAGTAATTTCAATACCGCTATAAAGGCCGCTCGAGCTGTTATCGATAATATAGCACCTGAATACAAAGCCGCAGGGTGGCAAATTGCATCAGGCGCATCAGGTACAGTGCAGGCTATTCAAGAAATAATGGTGGCACAAAACCTTGATGATCTTCTTACTTTAGAAAAACTAAATTCAATAAAAGAGCAATCAATTGCATTTAAAACCATTGCTGCGTTAGACCTTCCCGGTTTAAGCGAAGACCGTCGATTAGTCTTTGTATCGGGTCTTGCTATTTTGATTGCTTTGTTTGAATCATTAAATATTGAAAAAATGGGGCTTGCAGGCGGTGCACTTCGTGAAGGTGTTTTATATAGCATGGTGCCAGAGTTTCATAATAGCGATATAAGAAAGCGAACAGTTGATGGGTTTATGAGTCGCTACCATGTTGACCAAAAACAAGCATCACGAGTTTCTAGTTTAGCTATTGAGCTCGCAAAAAGCATTAATGAAGATTGGCCAATTAATCACTTAAATGGCTTACCCCTGTTAAAAGCCGTTGCGCAGTTACATGAAATCGGCTTACTAATAGAGTATAAGCAGTATCATAAGCATACAGCGTATATTCTAGAAAATACCGACATGCCTGGTTTTTCGCAATCAGAGCACAGGTTAATTGTGGCAGTAGCCGATGCGCATCGCTCTGATATACCAAAAGACAGCTTTAGTACGTTAGGTGCAAACAACCTTCTTGCGCAGTACATCGTAAGATTACTGCGGGTATCTGTTATTTTGTCAATGAGACGACAAGATGATGTCCTGCCAAACTTTGAATTAACTGCTAAAAATGAAGTTTTAACACTAACATTCGAAAATAACTGGTTAAAAGAACATCCATTAATGGCTAGTGAGCTACAACAAGAGTCTAAACAGCAAAGTAAACTTGGTTGGAAGCTAGTCGTTCATTAAGTAAAAAGGCCCTTGCGGGCCTTTTTAGTGTTTAAAGTAATCGTTTCGATTAAAATACGTGCGAACAGTCATTTATTTCAAGTTTTCTTCAAAAAAGGGTTGATCTGTTTTTGGATCTCCCTATAATGCGACCCCACTGAGACGGCAGAGCAGGCAACGCTTAGCGAGGCAAGCAAACCACTTAGTGAGTCGAGTAAAACTTAGGTTTAGATTTTATAAAGTTTAAAATTAAGTGTTGACAAAAATACAGGAAAGCGTAAGATTCGCTTCCCTTGAGTCGCTAAGGCAACTCAAACGTTCTTTAACAATATAAAGCAATCATCTGTGTGGGCACTCGTACAGATTGAGTTCTAACAGCCAACCTACTTCGGTAGCGAGGCAAACAAATTAGAGTCTCAATTGAAACTGAGTGACCAACAGAATAATTACTTAGGTAGTTATTCAGCACAGTCAATTCAATATCGAAAGATATTAAATAAATTCAGAATTCATTGAGCTGTCGAAAGACATAAAACTTTTTAATTGAAGAGTTTGATCATGGCTCAGATTGAACGCTGGCGGCAGGCCTAACACATGCAAGTCGAGCGGTAACAGAGAGTAGCTTGCTACTTTGCTGACGAGCGGCGGACGGGTGAGTAATGCTTGGGAACATGCCTTGAGGTGGGGGACAACAGTTGGAAACGACTGCTAATACCGCATAATGTCTACGGACCAAAGGGGGCTTCGGCTCTCGCCTTTAGATTGGCCCAAGTGGGATTAGCTAGTTGGTGAGGTAATGGCTCACCAAGGCAACGATCCCTAGCTGGTTTGAGAGGATGATCAGCCACACTGGAACTGAGACACGGTCCAGACTCCTACGGGAGGCAGCAGTGGGGAATATTGCACAATGGGCGCAAGCCTGATGCAGCCATGCCGCGTGTGTGAAGAAGGCCTTCGGGTTGTAAAGCACTTTCAGTCAGGAGGAAAGGGTGTGAGTTAATACCTCACATCTGTGACGTTACTGACAGAAGAAGC
>NZ_LOFI01000004.1:0-142606 GCF_001469195.1 Pseudoalteromonas sp. 10-33
GGGCCGTCAGTTGCAGCTACTACTAAGATAGCGCCGTCCATTTGTGCAGCACCTGTGATCATGTTTTTAACATAATCGGCGTGACCAGGACAATCTACGTGTGCGTAGTGACGACTTGGTGTGTCGTACTCAACGTGTGAAGTTGAGATAGTGATACCACGCTCACGCTCTTCTGGAGCGTTATCGATTGATGCGAAATCTTTAGCAACACCGCCGTATACTTTTGCAAGTACGTTAGTGATTGCTGCAGTTAGTGTAGTTTTACCGTGGTCAACGTGGCCGATTGTACCAACGTTTACGTGCGGTTTTACGCGTTCAAACTTTTCTTTTGCCATCTTAAAAAATTCCTAATTAAGAAATTAAAGCCTGACTCACTATTGAGCCAGACAAGCTAAAATCATATTACAGCGCGAGCTGAAATTATTGTATCTGCAACCTGCTTTGAGGCTTCAGCGTACTTCAAAAACTCCATAGAGTAAGAAGCACGACCTTGAGTTGCAGAACGTAAAGCAGTCGCATAACCGAACATTTCAGACAGTGGAACCTGCGCATTTATTTGCTTAAGTCCACCAAGTGCATCTTCCATGCCCTCGATCATGCCGCGACGACGGTTTAAGTCGCCAACTACATCACCCATGTTTGAGTCAGGAGTGATTACCTCAACCTTCATTAGTGGTTCTAAAAGAACTGGGTTTGCTTTAAGCGCACCGTCTCTCATAGCTAATGAACCTGCAATTTTAAATGCCATTTCATTCGAATCTACATCATGGAATGAACCATCATATAAAGTCGCTTTAACGCCAAGTAAAGGATAGCCTGCCAGTACACCTTGAGACATTTGCTCTTGGATACCTTTGTCTACCGCTGGGATGTATTCTTTAGGAACTGATCCACCTACGGTTTCGTTAACGAATTCGTAAATTGGAGAATCATCATCCGAAATATCCATCGGTTCAAGCTTCAACCAAACGTGACCATATTGACCACGACCACCTGATTGACGAATGAACTTTCCTTCAACTTCAACAGTTGAACGAATAGCTTCACGGTATGAAACCTGCGGCTTACCAACGTTACATTCAACACTGAATTCACGTTTCATACGGTCGACGATAATATCTAGGTGAAGTTCACCCATACCAGAAATAATTGTCTGGCCTGATTCTTCGTCGGTTTGTACGCGGAAAGACGGATCTTCAGCCGCTAGTTTACCTAGCGCGATACCCATCTTATCCTGGTCAGCGATTGTGCGAGGCTCAACCGCAACAGAGATAACTGGTTCTGGGAATTCCATACGCTCAAGCGTAATAATTGAATTCGGAGCACACAGTGTCTCACCTGTTGTAACGTCTTTAAGACCAATAGCCGCCGCGATATCGCCTGCGTAGACTTCTTTGATCTCTTCACGAGAGTTTGAATGCATCTGTACGATACGGCCAAGTCGCTCACGCTTACTTTTAACTGGGTTGTATACCGCGTCACCCTGTTTAACAGTACCAGAGTAGACGCGGAAAAAGGTTAAAGTACCAACAAACGGGTCTGTTGCAATTTTAAATGCAAGTGCAGCAAACGGCGCTTTATCATCAGCTTGACGTTCCTCTTCGGTACCATCTTCTAAGATACCTTGGATTTGTTTAACTTGTTCTGGTGAAGGCATGTATTCAACAACGCCGTCAAGCACAGCTTGAACACCTTTGTTTTTAAATGCGCTTCCACAAGTTACTGGAACAATCTCATTGGCTAATGTGCGTTGGCGTAAAGCATTTTTAATTTCTGCTTCACTTAACTCTTCACCTTCTAAGTATTTGTCCATTAGTTCTTCTGAGGCTTCAGCTGCGCTTTCAACTAAATGAGAGCGCCATTCTTCAGCTGACTCAAGAAGATCTGCCGGTATTGCCTCATATGTGAAAGTCATACCCTGGTCCGCTTCGTTCCAGTTAATCACTTTCATTTTTATAAGGTCAATAACACCTTTAAAGTCGTCCTCAGCGCCTACTGGCAACTGAATTGGAACAGGCGTTGCTCCAAGACGAGATTTCACCTGGCTAACAACAGCTAAAAAGTCAGCGCCCGTGCGATCCATTTTGTTTACGAAGATCATTCTCGGAACTGCGTATTTGTTCGCTTGACGCCAAACTGTTTCAGTTTGCGGCTGTACACCAGAAGAAGCACAAAGCACAACTACCGCACCATCAAGTACGCGTAAAGAACGCTCTACTTCGATGGTGAAATCTACGTGTCCTGGAGTATCAATAATATTGATACGATGGGCGTCAAATTGAGCGTCCATCCCTTTCCAAAAACACGTTGTTGCAGCAGAAGTGATTGTGATACCACGCTCTTGTTCCTGCTCCATCCAGTCCATAGTTGCAGCGCCATCATGTACTTCACCGATCTTATGAGAAAGACCTGTGTAGAACAGAACACGTTCTGTTGTGGTGGTTTTGCCTGCATCTACGTGAGCTACTATGCCGATATTACGGTAGCGCTCAAGTGGAGTTGTACGTGCCATATGATCCTCTTAAAGGTTAAGGACAGATTACCAACGGTAATGAGCGAATGCTTTATTCGCTTCAGCCATACGGTGAACGTCTTCACGTTTCTTAACCGCAGTGCCTTTATTATCAGCAGCGTCAACGATTTCTTGAGCTAAACGTAAGCCCATAGATTTTTCGCCACGCTTACGTGCAGCGTCTACTAACCAACGCATACCTAATGCGTTGCGACGAACTGGACGTACTTCAACTGGTACTTGATAAGTTGAACCACCAACACGGCGAGATTTAACCTCAACCTGTGGACGGATGTTATCAAGTGCAGATTCAAAGATTTCTAGGTGCGACTTGCCTGATTTCTCAGCAGCCACGTCTAGCGCACCATAAACAATTTTTTCAGCAGTAGATTTCTTGCCGTCTAACATTACGATGTTAACGAATTTAGCAAGAAGTTCCGATCCGAACTTAGGATCTGGAAGAATTTTACGTTGACCTATTACGCGTCTTCTAGGCATTTTGTATCTCCGGTTTATTCAGGTTTGCTCTTTCGAGTCAATCACCCAAAACAATAATTAATGATATTTAGTGCTTGGCCTTACTAACGGAATACAATTACCCTTTAGGGCGTTTTGCACCGTATTTAGAACGAGCTTGACGACGGTCGCTAACGCCTGCACAGTCAAGTGCACCACGTACAGTGTGAAAACGCACACCTGGTAAATCTTTAACACGACCACCACGGATTAGGATTACACTGTGCTCTTGAAGGTTATGACCTTCACCACCGATGTAAGATGTTACTTCGAAACCGTTAGTTAAACGTACACGAGCTACTTTACGTAACGCTGAGTTTGGTTTCTTAGGTGTAGTTGTATATACACGAGTACATACACCGCGCTTTTGCGGACACGCTTTTAGTGCAGCTGAGTTACTTTTCGTAACCTTGCTACGGCGTGGCTTACGCACTAGCTGGTTAATAGTTGCCATTTAAATAGCTCCTGAAATTAAAATTACTACTGAAAAAAATAAAAAATCCGCCCTTTATTACTTGCCTGCAATTAGCACACAAGTAAATGGGTGGCGGAATTTTAATGAGCAAAGTTTAACCTGTCAACCTAAACTAATCGCAAGACAGCACTTAACTGCCTTACGATCTCTTAATGCATTGATTAAGAACAGTTTATTGATTTCCAGACAAATCAGCATTTAGTGCATCAGTTAGTGCTTGAGTTGCCTCTTCAGCGCTTACTGTTTGCTCTTCTACTACTTCTTTGCTTTGTTTACGGCGAGCCATACGATCTTGATGATACGCAAAACCGGTACCGGCTGGGATCAAACGACCCACAATTACGTTTTCTTTCAGACCGCGAAGCTCATCGCTCTTACCATTCACTGCTGCATCTGTAAGAACACGTGTTGTTTCTTGGAAAGACGCTGCAGAGATGAAAGATTCTGTCGCTAGTGATGCTTTCGTGATACCCATAAGTTGTATTTCAAACTTCGCTGGGATTTTACCTTGTTTTTCAAGGTCACGATTAGCGATATTAACGCGAGCTACTTCAATTTGCTCACCCGCTAAGAACTCAGTATCACCACCGTGTATAATTGTACATTTACGAATCATCTGACGGATAATTGTTTCAATGTGCTTGTCATTGATCTTAACGCCTTGCAAACGGTAAACCTCTTGCACTTCGTTAACGATGTAGTTAGCAACATGAGTCACACCACGTAAGCGTAAGATGTCATGTGGTGATTCAGGACCATCGGCGATAACTTCACCTTTAGACACTTGCTCACCTTCAAACACGTTAAGTTGACGCCACTTAGGAATCATTTCTTCGTAATGATCGCCTTCTGGTGGAGTAATAACTAAACGCTTCTTACCTTTAGTTTCTTTACCGAAGCTAATAGTACCTGTGATCTCAGCTAAGATAGCTGGCTCTTTAGGTTTACGCGCTTCAAATAAGTCGGCTACGCGTGGTAGACCACCCGTGATATCACGAGTTTTCGAACCTTCTTGTGGAATACGTGCTAACACGTCACCAGGGTTTGCAGTCGCACCGTCTGTCACTTCAATAGTAGTGAATGAAGGTAAACGTGTTTCTTGCAGACCGCGCTCTTCACTTTCGATGATAAGCTTAGGTTCTTTAGCATTGGCTTTAGCATTGGCTTTAGCAAGGTCTTTAACAACAATACGAGTTAAACCGGTTAGTTCATCGGTTTGTGTCTCTGTATTTGAGTCATCGATATCGCTGAACGATACTTTTGACTTATGCTCAAGAACAATTGGGTGACTATGCGGGTCCCAAGTAGCAACAATGTCGTTACCTTGAACTTCAGCATTGTCTTGCACTGTTAATACCGCACCGTAAGGTACTTTATAACGCTCTTTCTCACGGCCATGACTATCGATGATAGTAATTTCCGTTGAACGAGAAGTAATAACAATCTTACCGTCTGTGTTTAACACATACTTAGCATTGTGAAGTTTTAATGTACCGTTAGTTTTAACTTGTACATTATTTTCAGCTGACGCTCTTGATGCTGCACCACCGATGTGGAAGGTACGCATCGTAAGCTGTGTACCCGGCTCACCGATTGACTGCGCCGCGATAACACCTACAGATTCACCCGCGTTGATGATATGACCACGTGCAAGGTCACGACCATAACACTTAGCACATACACCAAAGTCGTTATCACATGTAATAACTGAGCGTACGCGAACTTCATCTACTGAGTGCTCTTCTAAAAGGTCACACAGTTTTTCGTCAAGCATGATATTACGTTCTACAAGCACTGTGGTAGTACCTGGAATAACGATATCTTCAGCAACAACACGACCAAGAACACGTTCACGAAGTGCTTCTACAACATCACCACCTTCAATAAGCGGTTTCATTGTTAAGCCATCTTCTGTGCCACAATCGTCTTCGTTGATTACCAAATCTTGTGCAACGTCTACTAGACGACGCGTTAGGTAACCCGAGTTCGCTGTTTTCAGTGCTGTATCGGCTAGACCTTTACGCGCACCATGCGTTGAGATGAAGTACTGAAGTACGTTTAGACCTTCACGGAAGTTAGCCGTGATTGGTGTCTCGATGATTGAACCATCTGGACGTGCCATTAGACCACGCATACCTGCTAGCTGACGGATCTGAGCGGCACTACCACGAGCACCTGAGTCTGCCATCATAAACACTGAGTTAAATGACGGTTGCTCTACTTCTTCACCTTTCGCGTTGATAACGGTGTCTTTCGACAAGTTAGCCATCATCTCACGTGATAAGTTTTCATTTACACGTGACCAGATATCGATAACTTTGTTGTACTTCTCACCAGCTGTTACAAGACCTGATTGGAATTGTTGGTTGATTTCAGTTACTTCAGCTTCTGCTGATTCAATGATCTGCGCTTTAACCGGTGGGATAACTAAGTCATCGATACCGATAGAAACACCAGACTTCATTGCGTAATGGAAACCGGTGTACATAACTTGGTCAGCAAACACAACGGTGTCTTTAAGGCCTAAGCGACGGTAACATTCATTCAACAAGCTAGAAATCTGCTTTTTACCTAGTGGCTGGTTGATTGACTCAAACGGCATACCAGTTGGTAAAATTAGAGACAGAATTGCACGACCTACGGTTGTTTCGATAACCGTTGTAGTATCTTCTACTACACCGTGTTCGTTAGCAACTGACTGGCTAATACGTACTTTCACAATAGCGTGAAGGTCTGCATTACCACTGCGGTATGCTTTTTCTGCTTCTTTAGGATCTTTAAATACGGCGCCTTCGCCTTTCGCGTTAATACGATCACGCGTCATGTAATAAAGACCTAATACAACGTCCTGTGAAGGAACGATGATTGGCTCACCATTAGCTGGCGATAAGATGTTGTTTGTAGACATCATTAACGCACGAGCTTCAAGCTGCGCTTCAATTGTTAGCGGTACGTGTACCGCCATTTGGTCACCATCGAAATCGGCGTTGTAGGCCGCACATACTAATGGATGCAAATGAATCGCTTTACCTTCAATAAGCACAGGCTCAAACGCTTGGATACCCAAACGGTGAAGTGTTGGTGCACGGTTAAGTAATACTGGATGTTCACGAATTACTTCGTCTAATACATCCCAAACTTCCGCTACTTCACGCTCTACCATTTTCTTAGCAGCTTTAATTGTCGTAGCCATGCCGCGACGCTCTAATTTGCCATAGATAAACGGTTTGAATAACTCAAGTGCCATCTTCTTAGGAAGACCACATTGGTGAAGCTTAAGCGTAGGTCCCACTGTGATTACAGAACGGCCAGAGTAATCTACACGCTTACCAAGTAAGTTCTGACGGAAACGACCTTGCTTACCCTTGATCATATCAGCAAGAGATTTAAGCGGACGCTTGTTAGAACCTGTAATTGCACGACCACGACGACCGTTATCAAGTAGCGCATCTACCGCTTCTTGTAACATACGTTTTTCGTTGCGTACGATAATATCTGGTGCAGCTAAATCTAATAGACGCTTAAGACGGTTATTACGGTTAATAACACGACGGTAAAGGTCATTTAGATCAGATGTTGCAAAACGACCACCGTCTAGAGGTACTAATGGGCGTAGATCAGGTGGCAATACTGGAAGTACTGTCATGATCATCCACTCAGGGTTATTACCTGATTGGTGGAACGATTCCATTAACTTAAGACGTTTAGTGATTTTTTTACGCTTAGTTTCAGAGTTAATTGTTGGTAACTCTTCACGCATCTCAGCAATTAATTGGCCAAGATCAAGCTCACGAAGCAAGTCTAAAACTGCTTCAGCACCCATCTTCGCTTCAAACTCATCACCGTGCTCTTCTAATGCATCTAGGTATTCTTCTTCACCTAGTAACTGACCACGCTCAAGCGTTGTCATACCTGGCTCAGTTACTACGAATGATTCGAAGTAAAGAACACGTTCAATATCACGAAGCGTCATATCTAGCATTAAGCCGATACGTGACGGTAATGATTTTAAAAACCATATATGTGCTACTGGGCTCGCAAGGTCAATATGACCCATACGATCACGACGCACTTTGGTCAGTGTAACTTCAACGCCACACTTCTCACAGATCACACCACGGTGTTTAAGGCGTTTATATTTACCACATAAACACTCATAATCTTTCACTGGGCCGAAAATACGGGCACAGAATAAGCCATCGCGCTCAGGCTTGAAAGTACGGTAGTTAATAGTCTCAGGTTTCTTTACTTCACCGTATGACCATGAACGAACCATGTCTGGTGAAGCAAGACCAATGCGAATTGCATCGAATTCTTCGGTCTTATTTTGTTGCTTCAGAAACTTAAGTAAGTCTTTCACCTTAGCTCTCCTGTCGGAGTTAATCTTGAGGACGGGTAATCTCGTCCCTACATTCTATTCAGCCGTAACAGATACTGCAGCGTTAACTGCAGCATCTAATTGGCTTAATTTTCTTCCAACTCGATGTTGATACCCAGTGAGCGGATTTCTTTCAACAATACGTTGAACGATTCTGGCATACCTGGTTCCATCTTGTGGTTACCATCAACGATGTTTTTATACATCTTAGTACGACCATTCACGTCATCCGACTTCACTGTTAGCATTTCTTGTAGAGTGTAAGCAGCACCGTAAGCTTCAAGTGCCCATACTTCCATCTCACCAAAACGCTGGCCACCGAACTGTGCTTTACCACCCAGCGGCTGCTGAGTAACAAGGCTGTAAGAACCAGTAGAACGCGCGTGCATCTTATCATCAACCAAGTGGTTAAGTTTAAGCATGTACATGTAACCAACGGTTACTTGACGTTCAAACTGATCGCCAGTACGGCCATCATAAAGTGTAACCTGACCACTTCTAGGGTATCCACCAAGCTCTAGCATGTCTTTGATTTCGCTTTCTTTAGCGCCATCAAATGCAGGAGTAGCGATTGGTAAACCACCTTTTAAGTTTTCAGCTAGGCGACGAATTTCGTCATCAGAGAAACTTGCAATGTCTACAACTTGGCGAGATTCACCAATTTCGTAAGCTTGCTTGATGAATTCACGTAGCTCATGAAGCTCACGTTGCTCTTTCATCATTTCTTCTAAACGCTCACCGATACCACGTGCAGCAAGACCCATATGTGTTTCAAGGATCTGACCGATGTTCATACGCGATGGTACACCTAGTGGATTTAGTACGATATCTACCGTACGACCTTTGTCATCGTATGGCATATCTTCTACTGGTACGATAGTCGAGATAACACCTTTGTTACCGTGACGACCCGCCATTTTATCACCCGGTTGGATGCGACGTTTAACAGCTAGGTATACTTTAACAATTTTAAGTACGCCTGGTGCTAAGTCATCACCTTGAGTAATTTTACGACGTTTGTTTTCAAACTTCTTATCGTATTCAGCTTTAAGTTCATCGTACTGTGCAGCTAGTTGCTCAAGTTCAGCTTGCTTATCTTCTTCAGCAAGGCTTTGAGTTAATAGTTTTTCAGCATTTAATGACACTAAGTTGTTTTCATCAAAGCCAGCAGCTACAAGTAGCTTGCGAGCGCGTTCTAAAACGCCAGCTTCAAGAATACGGAACTCTTCGTTGAAGTCTTTCTTCGCTTCGCGAAGCTGCATGTCTTCAACTTCTAACGCACGCTTATCTTTTTCAACACCATCACGGGTGAAAACTTGCACGTCAATTACGGTACCTGTTACAGAATTTGGTACACGTAAAGAGCTGTCTTTAACGTCAGATGCTTTCTCGCCGAAGATAGCACGCAGTAGCTTCTCTTCAGGTGTAAGCTGTGTTTCGCCTTTCGGAGTCACTTTACCTACTAGGATATCGCCGCCTTTAACTTCGGCACCAATATAAACAACGCCTGATTCATCAAGCTTGCCTAGTGCAGATTCACCCACATTCGGGATATCTGCAGTGATCTCTTCTGGACCTAATTTAGTATCACGGGCAACACACTGTAGTTCTTGAATGTGGATAGTCGTTAGACGATCTTCTTCAACTACGCGCTCTGATAGTAAGATTGAATCCTCGAAGTTATAACCGTTCCATGGCATAAATGCCACGCGAAGGTTTTGACCAAGGGCTAAGTCACCTAAGTCAGTCGAAGGGCCATCTGCTAACACGTCACCACGAGTAACCGGTTCACCAACCATACACGTTGGTTTTTGGTTAATACATGTATTTTGGTTAGAACGTGTGTATTTGGTTAAGTTGTAGATGTCGATACCCGCTTCACCAGGGATGCGTTCTTCTTCATGTACGTTTACAACGATGCGACTTGCGTCAGCATACATTACTTCACCACCACGTTTTGCAACAATCGTTACACCAGAGTCTTTCGCTAGTGTTAACTCAATACCAGTACCTACTAACGGTTTATCCGCTTTCAATGTTGGCACTGCTTGACGTTGCATGTTTGAACCCATCAATGCGCGGTTAGCATCATCGTGTTCTAGGAACGGGATAAGTGCTGCTGCTACAGAGATCACCTGCTGTGGTGATACATCCATATATTGCTGGTCCATGCGACCCATAAAGGTTGATTCACCTTTGTGACGACATGGAATAAGTTCATCTACAAACTCATTGGTTTCAGTTAAGTTTGAGTTCGCCTGTGCGATAACAAACTGACCTTCTTCAATGGCTGATAAGTAATCAACTTCATCAGTTACTACACCGTCTACCACTTTGCGGTAAGGTGTTTCTAAGAAACCGTAGTCATTTGTACGTGCGTACGTAGACAATGAGTTAATTAGACCGATGTTTGGACCCTCAGGCGTCTCGATTGGACATACGCGACCGTAGTGAGTTACGTGAACGTCACGTACTTCAAAGCCAGCGCGTTCACGAGTTAGACCGCCCGGACCTAATGCAGAAATACGACGCTTATGCGTAACTTCTGATAGCGGGTTATTTTGGTCCATAAACTGTGATAACTGAGACGAGCCGAAGAACTCTTTAACCGCTGCCGAAATAGGTTTAGCGTTAATAAGATCTTGTGGCATTATCGCGTCAAGGTCACCTAAGCTTAAACGCTCACGTACAGCACGTTCTACACGAACTAGACCAACACGGAATTGGTTCTCAGCCATTTCGCCAACACTACGTATACGACGGTTGCCTAAGTGGTCGATATCATCAACATCGCCTTGACCGTTACGAATAGCAATTAATACTTTCATAACAGACACGATGTCTTCTTTGCTTAATGTGCCTGGGCCTGTGTCAGAATCGTAACCAACACGGCTATTAAACTTCATACGACCAACAGTTGAAAGGTCGTAACGTTCTTCAGAGAAGAACAAGTTTTGGAATAAGGCTTCAGCCGCGTCTTTCGTCGGTGGCTCGCCTGGGCGCATCATGCGATAAATTTCTACTAGTGCTTCTAAACGGTTGCTTGAAGAGTCAATGTTCAATGTATTTGACATGTAAGCACCGCTGTCCACTTCATTGATATACAACGTATCAATGGTAGTGTGACCGGCTTTAACTAATTCAGCCATAAGCTCAAGAGTTAATTCATCATTCGCATTTGCAATAACTTCACCCGTTGATTCATCAACGTAGTTTTTAGAAATAATACGGCCAATGATGTACTCATGAGGTACTTCTAACTGATTAATGCCTTTTTTCTCGATACTCTTGATGTGACGAGCCGTAACACGACGTCCACTTTCAACAAGTACTTCACCGTCTTCGCCTTTGATATCAAAAGCGGCAGTTTCACCACGTAAACGCGAAGGTACAAGTTCCATAAGAACTTTACCGTCAGCTACTTCAAACGCAGTTGTATCGAAGAAGATATCTAGGATTTCTTCACTAGAGTACTCAAGTGCACGTAATATAATAGACGCCGGTAATTTACGACGACGGTCAATACGTACATATAAGTTATCTTTTGCATCAAATTCGAAGTCTAACCATGAACCACGGTAAGGAATAACGCGTGCGTTATATAATACTTTACCTGATGAATGAGTTTTACCGCGGTCGTTATCAAAGAATACACCAGGGCTACGGTGTAGCTGAGAAACGATAACACGCTCTGTACCATTGATTACAAAGGTACCGGTATCGGTCATGAGCGGAATTTCGCCCATGTAAACTTCTTGCTCTTTAATGTCTTTAACTGTGCCTGGAGCTTCTTTGTCCATAACAACAAGACGCAGTTTCACGCGAAGTGGAGCAGAATAAGTCACACCGCGAATTTGACATTCTTTTACATCGAAAACTGGCTCACCAATACGGTAACTTACGTATTGAAGCTCAGAATTTCCCGAGTAGCTTTTTATAGGGAACACAGAACGGAAGGCAGCTTCCAAACCATGATCGCCATCAGCGTCCGGCACTAAGAATTTTTTAAACGATTCTAACTGTGTAGACAGTAAAAAAGGTATATCCAAAACTTGTGGACGTTTACCAAAATCCTTACGGATACGTTTCTTTTCAGAATAAGAGTAAGCCATGGGGTTCCTCAGCTTGCTGATCTTTGACCCGACCTGTTCTTGTAAGAACAGACTTAACTGGCAGCTATGCCAAGATTTACAACATTTTATTGTTGTTCTAATTAAATCCCTTCTCAACACTAGCAAACTATAAAGCGTTGAAAGTAAAGAAATAATTAGATTTTATTTGCGCTATAAGAGTGCATCACTCCATAGCGCAAAAAGGCCGGTGATTAAATAATCACCAGCCCTTGCCTGATTTCTCAGGCAGCGAACTTAGCGTAAGCTAAATTACTTAACCTCAACTTCAGCACCAGCTTCAGTAAGGTCTTTTGCAAGTGCTTCAGCTTCTTCTTTAGATACACCTTCTTTAACAGGTGTAGGAGCAGCTTCAACAAGTGCTTTAGCTTCTTTAAGGCCAAGGCCTGTAGCGCTACGAACAGCTTTGATTGCAGCAACCTTGTTAGCGCCAGCGCCAGTAAGGATTACGTCAAATTCTGTTTTCTCTTCAGCAGCTTCAGCAGCAGGACCTGCTACCATAGCAGCTGCAGCAGTTACGCCGAATTTTTCTTCCATTGCTTCAACAAGAGCAACAACGTCCATTACTGACATTTCAGCAATTGCGTCAAGGATTTGGTCTTTAGATACAGACATTACAAATTTCCTAATAATTAACGGACTCTAGGTCCAAATAAATTTTACACCGAAAGAATTAAACAACTTAAAATTAAGCAGCTTGCTCTTCTTTCTGTACACGTACTGCTTCAATTGTTTTACACAATTTGCCAGCAGACGCTTCTTTCATAGCACTCATTAAGCGTGCAACAGCTTCGTCGTATGTAGGTAGAGTTGCAAGCATAGCTGCATCTACTACGTTACCTTCAAAAGCGGCCGTTTTAAGCTCAAATTTCTCATTCTTTTTCGCGAAATCTGAAAAGATACGCGCAGCAGCACCAGGGTGCTCTGATGAGAAAGCGATTAAGCTTGGACCAACAAATGAATCAGAAAGACACTCAAAATCTGTTCCTTCAAGAGCACGTTTTGCTAAAGTGTTACGAACAACTTTCATCCATACACCAGCTTCACGAGCTTCTTTACGAAGGGCAGTGATTGCGCCAACTGTTACACCACGAGAATCTGCAACAACTGCAGATAGAGCACCATTGGCTGCTTCGTTGACTTCAGCAACTATTGCTTTTTTGCCTTGAAGATTTAAAGCCATGGGTGTTACTCCTGGTTTAATGGGGTTACCGACAATCGGTTTCCCCTGTTCTACTCTTCCCTACCAAACAAAGGTAGAGATGCTTTTTACGGCGAGAGCCAGAAGGATTAGGAAAAATCTATCTGGGGTCTACACCGTCTACGTAGGTAAAATTAAGGCCTAAGCCGCCTACGGTCTTGGACGGAAGCCCAATTTATCGCTTTGCCAAAGGCGCACCGAAATTATGGACTTCAACCCGAATTCTTTATTTTGCTAATTAATAAATTAATCAACAAAATGGCGCGAAATTATAGTACAAATTTCGTGCCATGTAAACACTAAATTAAGCAACTACTGTGTTTAAAGTAGCTTGGTCAACAGAAACACCTGCGCCCATTGTTGTAGAGATAGTTACTTTTTTCAAGTAAACACCTTTAGCTTGAGAAGGTTTAGCCTTCTTAAGTGCAACAATTAGAGCTTCAAGGTTTTGTTGAAGTTGCTCAGCTGTGAAATCAACCTTACCAATAGTAGTATGGATGATACCATTTTTGTCATTGCGGTAACGCACTTGACCAGCTTTCGCATTTTTAACTGCTTCTGCAACGTTAGGTGTTACAGTACCAGTTTTAGGGTTTGGCATTAGACCACGTGGACCTAAAATTTGACCTAGTTGACCAACAACACGCATAGCGTCTGGAGATGCAACAACAACGTCAAAATCCATCTCGCCTTTTTTAACTAGCTCAGCAAGATCTTCCATACCAACTAATTCAGCACCGGCTTCTTTCGCAGCTTCTGCGTTAGCGCCTTGTGTGAATACTGCAACGCGAACGTCACGACCAGTACCGTTAGGTAGTACAGTTGCACCACGAACGTTTTGATCAGATTTACGAGCATCGATACCAAGGTTAACAGCAACGTCAACACTTTCTACGAATTTAGCTGTTGCTAACTCTTTTAAAAGAGCAACTGCTTCATTGATTTCGTAATCTTTAGTTACTTCCACTTTTTCGCGGATAGTACGCATACGTTTAGTTAATTTAGCCATTTCTTAGTCCTCTACGTTCAAGCCCATCGCACGCGCAGAACCTGCGATAGTGCGAACCGCTGCGTCCATATCGGCAGCTGTAAGGTCAGTTCGTTTTGTCTCAACAATCTCTTCAAGTTGAGCACGAGTTACTGTGCCTACTTTATCAGTGTTAGGACGGCCTGAGCCTGACTTGATACCAGCAGCTTTCTTAAGTAAGTAAGCAGCAGGTGGCGTTTTCATGTCGAACGTAAATGAACGGTCACCGTAAACAGAGATCACTACAGGAACTGGAGCGCCTTTTTCGATAGATTCTGTACGTGCGTTGAACGCTTTACAGAATTCCATGATGTTTACACCGTGTTGACCTAGTGCAGGACCTACTGGAGGACTAGGGTTAGCCATACCAGCGGCAACTTGTAGCTTGATTAGAGCTTCAACTTTTTTAGCCATTATAAATACCTCATTTGGTGGGTCTTAGCCTTGTGCGCGCGAGGACGCGTACTCTAACGGCTTCCCAGTTTAAAAATTGGTTTCGTACTTTTTGCACAGTAAAAATAAATTTTTACCTTAATACAAAAAGGCCGCTGATTATAAGTTAATCAGCGGCCTTTTTCAAGCTTCGTGCCAAAATTTATAAAAACTCTAGCGAAGCTTTTTTAATCAATTACTTATCTTGTTCAACTTGACCAAACTCAAGTTCAACTGGCGTAGAACGACCAAAAATAAGTACAGATACTTTTACGCGGCTTTTTTCGTAGTCAACTTCTTCAACCACACCACTAAAGTCGGCAAATGGACCATCAGTAACACGAACAACTTCACCTGGTTCAAATAATGTAGCAGGTTTAGGTGCTTCAGCATTTTCTTGTAAACGGTTAAGAATACGGTCAGCTTCTTTAGAGCTAATTGGCGCTGGGCGGTCAGATGTACCACCAATGAAGCCCATTACACGCTCTGTGCTGTTCACTAAGTGCCAGCTAGCGTCATTCATATCCATTTGTACTAATACGTAACCTGGGAAGAATTTGCGCTCAGATTTACGCTTTTGGCCAGCGCGCATCTCAACAACTTCTTCAGTTGGTACTAATATTTCACCAAAGCTCTCTTCAAGACCTTCAATTTTAATGTGTTCAGTTAACGTTTGAGCTACACGCTTTTCATAACCAGAAAATGCTTGTACTACGTACCAACGTAATTTAATTTCTTTGTTCTCATCCGACATGGGATCAGATCTCCAATCCAGTTAAAAAGCCAACAGCGCGGAATAAAATGCCATCTAATCCCCAAAGGATAAGCGCCATAATCACGGTTGCAACCATTACAATTAATGTCGTGTGGGTAGTTTCTTGACGCGTTGGCCAAATAACTTTACGTACTTCAATACGAGCTTCTTTAGCAAAAGCAAGGAAAGTACGTCCCTTAAAAGTTTGTGAGGCAATGGCTAATCCGGCCGCTATTGCAACCACAACGCCGATAGCACGTAGTAATACAGACTGATCTGCATACATATGGTTACCAACAACTGCGCCTGCAAGTAGCGCGATTGCTACTAACCACTTTACTGATTCCATCCCACTTGATGGTGTTTCTACATTCGTGCTCATAATATTATTACCTTAACTACAGACACAACAACCCTACACGTCGGCAGGGTTAATCCATTAAAATCTAAACTTAAAAACAGACTTATTTAAACCGATTTTTAACCCCAGACTTACTCATATTAGTGAGTAAAGTGGCAGGGGCGGAGAGATTCGAACTCCCAACCGTCGGTTTTGGAGACCGCTGTTCTACCAATTGGAACTACGCCCCTGCAAAGTGGATGCCTATTATACTTACGCAAATCATTTACACAAGCCTAAAAGATACACGCAATGTAAAATCTCGATAAACAATTAAGTCCTTAATAATAAAAAGGCTTAATTAGCCCCTTTAACGAGTGGCACGCCATTATTACCCACAGGAATATAAACCGTTGTGTGGTTTGGCGACTCAGCCATTTTTATTTGCGCATTTATGGCTTCATGTTGTAAATAATTAGCCGTAAGCGTAGCGTTAATAATTTTTTGTGCCTGCGCTATGCCTTTTGCTTCTTCGACGCGTATTTCTGCATCTTTTCGCGCAATTTCTTTTTGTGTTTCTTTTTCAGCGAGCAATTGTTGCGCAGCAAGCTTTTTCTCAACCGCATTAGCAACAATGTCAGGATAGTTAATATTACCTACAACCACATTGGCAAGCTTAAAGGGGGTGGTTGATAAATAATCTTGCAAACGCAGTGTGACCTCTTGTGCTATTTTTTCGCGGTTTGTTTTAAGTTCACCACTGTCGTACTTTTGCACGGTATCTCTTACGTAAGTTCTAAACGTTTCACGCACAAAACGTTTGTACCAATTTTCTGCACCATATTGTTCAACAACGGTTCGCACTGAGCCACTTTGAATGGCAATAACAGCGTGAAAATCGAATTTAATGTTTAAATCATCATTAGCAAGTATTCTAAATGTTTCGGTATACGTATTAGGCCGCATATCTATGTTTACCACTTCATTACGCAACAGTGACATACCATAATTAGCAGGCCCTATCATGGTACCTTGGTAACCACCTTCGCCAAATACCCGTGGTTTTTCGTAAACATAACCTTCTTCGCCTGCGGGAGTACTCGGGTTAGTACACGCGGTTAAACCAAATCCAATTACACCTACAACAAAGGCACCTTTAATTAAATTATTAACCAAACTTTGCATCCCTGAATTTCTTGTTCTCATTATTTATCCTTTATCATTTTTCTAATTTTTTATACACATCATTTAATAAGCTTGAAGCACCAAACCTAAATGTGCTGGCTTGTAGGTAGTCATCGCTCATTATTGAACGGGCTAGTGCTAAATATTCACTGGCATCAGCTACCGTTTTAACACCACCTGCCGCTTTAAAACCCACTCGTTTACCTGAGTTTTTAATGGTGGTTAATATCACCTTAGTTGACTCAATCGTCGCATTTATAGCGACTTTGCCTGTACTCGTTTTTACAAAGTCAGCGCCGCCTTTAATAGCCAGTTCGGTCGCCTGAGCAATCAACGCCTCGGTTTTTAGCTCACCGCTTTCTATGATTACTTTTAGCTGAGCTTTGGTGCCGCATGCTTTTTTACTTTCACTTACGTAGTTAAGCGCGGTTTGCGTATCCCCTGCCGTTAATTTTTTATAGGGGATAACAAGGTCGATTTCATCTGCACCGCGTTCAATGGCTATGAGAGTTTCGTTAATTACATCGCTTAATGGAGCATCACCTGTTGGAAAGTTAGTCACCGTTGCGACTTTAACGTGACTAAGCTCCCGTGCAGCAAGCGCTATTTTTGCATCGTCAACAAAATCGCTATACACACACACCGCAGCTGGCGTGCCTAGTGCAGGCCTAATGCTATTGATCAAAGTTTGAATGTCTTTTGTAGTGTCGCTGGTGTTTAAGCTAGTTAAATCCATAAGCTCTACTGCGAGTAATGCGTCTTGTTGTTTTGTCATACGAACTCCATTGCCCTGCTTGGGTAAAATTAATATGCCTCATATTAACAAATTAAAAAAAACTCGCTATAGCTCATAACCAAACACTCTAAGCTTATTATTTTACTTGTAACTAGCCGCAATCCCTTGTTAACTCAGTCTTAGGCTTAAAACCGCTACCCAATATAACTTTTGGTTATATCAACTTGGTTTTAATTATTTTTTACTTACACATAGCCGCTATATTCTGCGCAACAGATTAAAGCGTTTTATAAAATTGTTTAGGGGTGTTACCAACGTGCAATATTTACCTATCTTTACCAAACTCGACAACAAACCTGTATTGGTTGTTGGCGGTGGAGAGGTCGCATTACGCAAGTGTCGCGCGTTTTTAAAAGCCCGTGCAGCAGTAACCTTAGTGGCACCTTGGTTTTGTGACGAATTAAAAGAACACGCACAACACAACGAAGTGACCCTAATAGACGCTTACTTTGACGAATCACACCTAGACGGAAAAATGCTAGTTATTGCAGCAACCGATCGAGACGAAGTTAACAACACGGTGTTTGAGCTTGCCAATGCTCGCAATGTGTTTGTAAACGTGGTTGATGACCAACCTAAATGTACGTTTATATTTCCTTCTATTGTTGACCGTAACCCTATTACAATTGCTATTTCGAGTGCGGGAACAGCCCCTGTACTGGCACGCCGTTTACGCGAAAAGTTAGAGACATTAATACCACAACACATTGGCCCACTTGCCACACTGGTGGGTGGCTTTAGAGATAAAGTAAAACAGCGCTTTAAGCACTTTTCTGATCGCCGCCAATTTTGGGAAGGCGTGTTTGACTCATCGGTTGTAAGTAAAGTACAAACCGGCGACACCCAAGGTGCTGAGCAACAACTTGAACAAATGCTAGACGCTAAAGCCGAGCCCGAGGGCGAAGTTTATGTGGTAGGGGCAGGTCCTGGCGATCCTGAACTTTTAACACTTAAAGCACTGCAACTTATGCAACAGGCTGATGTCGTTGTTTACGACTTTTTAGTGTCTGACGAAATTATGGAGCTTGTGCGTCGTGATGCAGACCTAGTTTGTGTAGGTAAACGCTTAGGCGATCACAGTGTTGTTCAAGAAGATACAAACCAAATGTTGGTTGACCTCGCTAAACAAGGCAAAAAAGTGTGCCGAATTAAAGGGGGCGATCCCTTTATTTATGGCCGCGGCGGCGAAGAGGTACAAGTATTAGCTGCCAACAACGTAAATTACCAAATAGTACCGGGAATTACAGCTGCAGCAGGGTGTAGCGCGTATGCAGGTATTCCGCTTACGCATCGCGATCATGCTCAGGCTATTCAATTTGTAACTGGGCATTGTAAAAAAGACGGCCAAGAACTTGACTGGCAATCGCTCGCTAAGCCAAATCAAACGCTTGCTATATACATGGGCGTTATTAAGTCGCCTCACATTCAGGCTGAGCTATTGCAACATGGCCGTAAAGCCGACACGCCAGTTGCCGTAATCGAAAATGGTACACGTAAAAACCAACGTGTAGTCACAGGCCAATTAGGTGACCTTGCCGATTTAATTGAACGCAACCGTATTGTATCGCCAGCTTTACTTATTATTGGTGAAGTAGCCGCCTTGCACTCGCAACTTGCATGGTTTGGGCAAAACAACCAAACAAGTAGCTATGCGCAACCGTTAACCGATATAGCAAATTAGTAACCAAATTTAACTTTATAACTTTTAATCATTTTAGTAGGACGACTAACAATGGCTTTAACTCATCTTCAGCAACTTGAAGCTGAAAGTATCAAAATCATGCGCGAAGTCGCCGCTGAGTTTGAGAACCCAGTAATGCTTTACTCAATTGGTAAAGACTCGTCGGTACTTTTGCATTTAGCGCGTAAAGCGTTTTACCCTGCAAAAATTCCGTTTCCGTTATTACACGTAGACACCGACTGGAAGTTTCGTGAAATGATTGAATTTCGCGACCGTATAGCAAAAGAGTACGACTTTGACCTACTGGTACACAAAAACCCAGAAGGCTTAGCAATGGGCGTTGGCCCCTTTACTCATGGCTCGGGTAAACATACCGACATAATGAAAACCCAAGGGTTAAAGCAAGCACTTAATAAACACGGCTTTGATGCCGCCTTTGGTGGCGCACGCCGCGACGAAGAAAAATCGCGTGCAAAAGAACGTGTTTACTCGTTCCGCGACAAGCACCACCGTTGGGATCCAAAAAATCAGCGTCCAGAGCTTTGGAACACCTACAACAGCCAAGTAAACCCTGGCGAAAGCATTCGTGTATTCCCACTTTCTAACTGGACTGAGCTTGATATTTGGCAATACATTTATCAAGAAAACATCGAAATGGTACCACTTTACTTAGCTAAAGAGCGCCCAGTAGTTGAACGTGACGGCACACTCATTATGGTTGATGACGAACGTATGCCACTTGAAGAAGGCGAAGTACCACAAATGAAATCGGTCCGTTTTCGTACTTTAGGCTGTTACCCACTAACCGGTGCCGTTGAATCTACAGCCAGTACATTAACCGAAATTATTGAAGAAATGCTGCTATCTACGTCATCAGAACGCGAAGGCCGTGTGATTGACCATGACTCAGCAGGCTCAATGGAGAAGAAAAAACGTGAGGGGTATTTCTAATGTCTAGCCAAAATAACGATACATTTAACGAAGTAAAAGAAATAGGCATAGACGCCTACCTAGCACGCCAACAAGACAAAAGCTTATTACGCATGCTTACCTGTGGCAGCGTAGACGACGGTAAATCAACACTGATTGGCCGCCTGTTACACGACAGCCACCAAATTTATGAAGATCAGTTAGCTGCACTTCACAAAGACAACGAAAAAGTAGGTAATGCAGGTGAAGATCTTGACCTTGCGCTACTCGTAGATGGACTTCAAGCTGAACGCGAACAAGGCATTACCATTGACGTAGCGTACCGCTATTTTTCAACGGCTAAACGTAAATTTATTATTGCCGACACCCCTGGGCATGAGCAATACACACGCAACATGGTAACGGGTGCATCAACAAGCGATGTTGCCATTATTTTGGTTGATGCGCGTTACGGCGTGCAAGTACAAACCAAGCGCCATAGCTTTATTTGCGACTCGCTAGGCATTAAACAGTTTGTTGTAGCCATTAACAAAATGGATATTGTTGATTTTGACGAAACCGTATATGAACGCATTAAAGCCGATTACCTTAAATTTGCCGAACAGCTAAACGTATCAAACATTAAGTTTGTACCTATGTCGGCGCTTAAAGGCGACAACGTAGTAACGCGTTCTGCGCATACACCTTACTACACCGACAAGCCACTGCTTGAGCTTTTAGAAGACTCACCAGCAGCCGAAACCGATACCGGTTTTGAAGCGCGTTTACCTGTGCAATATGTAATACGCCCTAACCTAAACTTTCGTGGTTTTCAGGGCACATTAGCATCGGGCAAACTACAAGTAGGCGACGCTGTAAAAGTATTACCGTCAGGTAAAACATCAAGCATTAAAGAAATTGTCACCTTTAATGGCAACCTAGACACAGCAGAAGCTGGCCAAGCGATTACTATTACGCTAAATAGCGAAATAGATATTAGCCGCGGCGACGTAATCGTGCCGGCAAGCTCAACTGCGGCAGTTACTAATCAGCTTCAAGCTAAAATTGTATGGATGCATGAGTCGCCATTAGTGTTAGGTAAAAACTACAACCTAAAACTAGGCAGCAAAAACACGTCAGCGGTAGTTAAAAAGATTGACCACACCATCGATGTGAACACGCTTGAACACGGCACAGCCGATTCACTGCAGCTAAACGAAATAGCAATTGTAACACTTGAACTAACCGAAACTATTTTGGCCGACGAGTACCACAATAACCACGAAACAGGCTCTTTCATTCTAATTGACCGTTTATCTAACTTAACGGTAGCAGCCGGTATGATTGAACACGTACTACAAAGCGAGAAAAGCAAAAGCGATTTCAGTGACTTTGAAGTTGAGTTTAATAGCTTAGTACGCAAGCACTTCCCGCATTGGCAAGCGCTTGATATTTCAAAACTGTAAGTTTATTAATGTCTGTTAGGAATAATAAAGCATGGTAGAGCAGCTAGTTTTAACAGGCATAATGCTTACCTTAGTCGGGTGCCTTTTTGGCACCCGCATTAATCCAGCATGGTTATTTGTAAGCGCTATTGGCACCAGCTATTTAGCCGGGTTAATTGACCTTGAAAACATGCTAGTTAACTACGCCAATCCGTCACTTATTACCTTAGTGCTCCTCGTATTAGTGTCGATTGCAATCGAAAAAACCACGTTAATTCAAAAGCTATCCATGTCGTTATCTAAAGGTAGCTTAGTTAAATCGGTAACAAAGCTGGGGATTTCTACGGCATTTTTATCGTCGTTTACTAATAATACGGCGGTGGTTGCCTCGCTTATTAGTGCAATAAAAGATAACCCCAATCATTCACCCTCAAAGCTATTATTACCGCTGTCGTACACGGCTATTTTAGGCGGCACCATTACCCTAATTGGTACTTCAACAAACCTAATAGTTAACGGTTTTGCGGTAGATGCCGGCATGCAGCCTTTGGGCTTTTTCGACTTTACCTTAGTGGGTTTGGGGGCGCTTAGTGTTGGCCTTATTACTATTTTGGTCATGCTTAAATACTTACCCGACAACGGCAAGAGCGATCAAGAAGTCGTTCCTTTTTACCTTGAGGGTAAAATACAAACAGGCTCTAAATTAATAGGCCGCACAGTAGAAGAAAACGGCCTACGCGATTTAAAAGACTTGTTCCTCGCTGAAATAATTCGTAATAACGAACGTATATGCGCAGTAACGCCTCAGCAAATTATTCAACAAAACGACATTCTATTATTTGTAGGCGACATCAAATCAGTGCCGCTATTAACCCGTTTTGATGGTTTAAAAGTAGTGCACGACAATCATGAAAAAGACATCGAACATTTAGTTGAAGTGGTCGTAAGCCAGTCGTCTAAATTTATAGGCAAAACAGTAAAAGAAATCCGTTTTCGCGAGCAGTTCCACGCCGCTGTTATTGCTATTCGCCGTGGGCACGACCGCCTTCAAGGCGGCCTTGGCCAAGTGCAATTACAAGCCGGCGATTCACTCATTTTGGCACCCGGTAAAAACTTTTACAGCCTGCCTAATTTAAAGCGTGAGTTTGTGTATATTTCAGGCCTTGATTTACAAACCCACCTTGCGCCCAAACAATCTAACATTGTATTGCTCAGCTTTGCCGGTGTACTGGGTTTAAGTATTTTTGGGGTCGTGCCGTTAGTCAAAGGCTTATTGGTACTACTTATTGGCTTAATGCTCAGCGGCACCATAAAACTTAACGAAATAAAACGTCGCTTTCCGCTTGAGTTACTTGTTGTAGTAGGTAGCGCCATTGGCCTTGCAAAATTAATGATAGGCACAGGGCTTGCTGGGCAAATATCGAGTGCGCTATTTATGGTGCTTGGCGACTTTGGCCCTTACGGCGCATTTATAGCCATATTTTTAATGACCGTACTATTTACCGAGCTGATTACCAATAATGCCGCGGCTGCGTTGTCGTTTCCGGTTGCGTATTCACTTGCCGTTGGCTTTAATGTAGACCCGCTCCCCTTTATTATGGCAGTTGCTTTTGGTGCATCGGCAAGTTTTATATCACCATTTGGGTATCAAACAAATTTAATGGTGTATAGCGCGGGTAATTATCGTTTAAAAGATTACATTGTTATGGGCTTGCCCCTTTCTATTATTTATTCAATCACGGTATTAACCCTGATCCCGCTAGTATTTCCGTTTTAATACTGGCGCAAACAGCATAAGAGACACATCACTATGGATGAAAATATAGTTTGGCATAACTACGCAACCACTAAAGCACAACGTAGCGAGCAAAAAAAACATAAGCCGGCTATTTTATGGTTTACCGGTTTTTCAGGCTCAGGTAAAAGCACCGTAGCCAATGCACTCGAAGCGGCGCTTAATCAACAAGGTGTACACACTTACCTGCTCGATGGCGACAACGTACGCCACGGTTTATGCAAAGATTTAGGCTTTAGCGACGAAGACCGCATAGAAAACATTCGCCGTGTAGGTGAAACCGCAAAACTAATGACCGACGCAGGCTTGTTAGTACTTACTGCGTTTATATCGCCTTTTAGAGCTGAACGCGACATGGTGCGTAACTTAGTAGACGACGGTGAGTTTATTGAAGTATTTATAGATACTCCGCTTGATGTATGCGAAAGCCGCGATCCAAAAGGGCTATACAAAAAAGCACGCGCAGGTGAAATAAAACACTTTACTGGGATCGACTCAAACTACGAAGTCCCCACCCAGCCTGAAATAATTTTAGATACAAGTAAAAACACCCTAGACCAATCGGTTGCCCAACTGATAACGTATCTAAAACAAACGCATATAATAGGTTAACCCCAATGAACCAAACCGAACTGCTAGAAGAAACCCTCATCCTTGCCCGCACCGCAGGCAAAGCCATTATGGGGATTTACGAAAAGGACTTTAACGTTGAATACAAAGCCGATGAAAGCCCAGTAACCGACGCCGATTTAGCAGCTCATAAGATCATTGTAGCGGGGCTACTACAGCTTACGCCCGACATACCCATTCTTAGTGAAGAAAACGCCGACATAAATTGGGCTATTCGCCAAACGTGGAAAAGCTACTGGCTAGTAGACCCAATCGACGGCACTAAAGAGTTTATTAAAAAGAACGGCGAATTTACCGTAAACATAGCCCTAATCGAAAACGGTAAACCGGTACTCGCCGTTGTCGATGCCCCAGCACTTGGCGTATCGTACCTAGCTGCTGACGCCATTGGCGCGTTTAAAGACAAAGGCGATGAGCGAATTGAGCTCAAAGTAACCACCAAGCCTAACAAAGGGTTAATACGTGTTGTAGGTAGCCGCTCGCACCCATCACCGGATTTAGCTGAATTTGTAAAACGCTTCGATGACGTTGAAATGGTATCAAAAGGCAGCTCACTAAAGTTATGCTTAGTGGCCGAAGGCAGTGCCGATATTTACCCGCGCCTAGGCCCAACGTGTGAATGGGATACAGGTGCAGGCCATGCAGTTGCTGAAATAGCCGGTGCTAAAGTGACTAAGCTTGATGGCAGCCCACTTATTTACAACACCAAAGATGAATACTTGAATCCGTATTTTGTGGTGAGTGCGATAGAAGAGTAAGCGCAGTTTTGAGTGGTTAGCTATCAGTTGTCAGCAAGGCAAGTGATAGCTTTTACTATGAAAGTTGCTCAGTGAGCATAAAGTAAAATGCTTAGTAACGCTTAAGTTATTTATTATGTAAAAGTTAACTTAATAAGCGCACTAAAGCACAGCAAAGTTATAAACAAACCAAGCGATAAAATAACCTTTTCCTTTCGGGTTTGCTCAGGTTTTTGGGCAAATACAAAAACAGTTCGGTAAAGCGTACTAGGCACTATTAAAACCAAGCCAATAAACGCAGGAAACACACCTAATATAAAACCAAATGCAAAACCTGAATTTTCCATTTGGCCAAATATAGCGCTAAACCCAAACCAAATAATAGCAACTGCAAAAAACGCAACGCCCACTGAAATCGATAAAAGTGCCATTTGTTAAATCCCTTTTCCTTTCCATTCAAAATTGATAATTAGTGCTGTAGGTTGGGTTGAATGATACGAAATCCAACGAATAGCACACTTCATGTCAATTTTTTATTTTTAGCATATAAGATAATGTTTAATCTAAAAGTGGATAACCTCTGTATCAACCTTCTATCAACTCTTTACCTGTTAGTTGCTCAATCTCTTTATTTAACTGCTCAGCATGTTTAAAAGTCATAAACTGTTTTTTGTCTAATTGTGGTAGAGATTGTAAACTCCCACCTACCAAAAGCTTGCCTAGCGTATGGTCTCCAACTTGTACTTTATTGATCTTGTCTAACAAAGATACTTTACCAGTAATTACTCCAAAATTATTTTTATAGGAAATTAATAACGTATAAAAAAATGTATATCCAAGTGGATTTTCAGTAGTATTTAAACTTCGAATAGCATCAATTAAAGATTGAGGACTAAAAGTCTCTTTGCTGCTAGTAGTAACCCCTAGGAAAGTTAAAAATTCATATAAAAACTCAGTAACAATATTATTGCCTATATTCTCACTATAAATTTTATTATTAGATAAAAATGAATCAAATATTAAATGCAACTTATTTATAGTTAAACTTTCTGCCAGTAGTTTTTTGAATATTTCTTCCACACCATTATTAACAGCATAATCCACGAAAAACCCTCGCTTAATAAAGTGTTTACCAATACAGTCTGTAATATCAAGTTTATTATCAATTAATCCAAAGAATCGCTCAAAGTTTACTACCTCCTTATCACTGAAACTAAGAAATTGATTTATAAATAAAAGTATCCCCTTTGTATCGCTTGGCTTTAATTTGTATAACTCAAGAACATTTGCAATACTAACTTGATCTGACACCTGATCTTTCGGTACTTCCTCAGATAAGATTCTTGATAAATAATCACTGTAGCCATTGTTAAAACCAACACTTTGATTTTTAGTGCTTCCATGTTGCTGCCATTTAGCACTGGGGTTATCTAACACATGATTTATAGCTGGATTTAAAACACTATCTGCGGTTATATCAAGCATCTCTATATAAAATGTAATTAAGCTTTCTTCTATTTTATTTTTAGCGCACTCATGTATAAATGGCTTTAAATCGTAATCACCTCTGGTAACTAAACTTTTTATATTATCTTTTTCTAATTTCTTATACTTTTCAAAGGATTTAATATTAGTTTCCTTCAAAGTAATAACCATCATTAGATTAAAAAGATTAACCTCGCCCATCAGTTTTTCTTTTTGCCAAACTTGATTAACCCTGCGAAGTATCTTTTTCAATTGTCTGAGGGAATATATTTGATTTTCGATCTCGATAAGTTTGCTATTTACCCCATACCACTTTTTATTTCCGTACAGAATACTGATTAACTTTTCTTTATTAAGTATTTCACTATTTTCAATTATGAAAACTCGTTGCTCTTCAATAGCATCTAAAACACTCTTTTCTGTAAATTTCAATAAAACATCCATAATGGACGATTTGTGAATATCCTCTCTATAATCAGTCGCTTTTGAAATAACTTCAGCAGCAACCTCATTTTCATTTCCCATAGCAACGATAAAATTGATATGACTCAAATCTCGATTTTTCAATCTATCCAACAGTGCAGCTATATCATTTAAACGTTTTTCGTTTTCATCCCCTGTTCCACGATCAACGTCTTGTAATGTAATAAGTAATTTGTGATTGGTAGTTTCTAACACCGCGTTAAGCTTTTTAAATCTTTGCTCAATATCAATTGGGCCTGCGAGTATTGTTGAAGCAAATTGTAATATGCCGCCGCCTGATTTCATCGCTTCGGTATAGTGCTTAGGTAAGGCACGAAAAGCGCACACATCAACATGCTGACTGATATCACCAATAATGTTACTGAGCACTACATGCGCGACACTGCCGCTGGCTGCGCCCCAAGTTGAAATATCACTGTGGATCCAGACCCCATTTTGCTTAGGGGTTTTAGCTAAATCATTTGCAATGCAATCAACTATGCTGCTTTTTCCGCATCCAAATGGCCCACACAGCGCGATATGCTGCGCCTCTCTTTTCTCATATCCTTCCTTATCACCACCTGTTAGCAAACGCTTGATAATGCGCTTTGCATACACCTGCAAATTTGGTTCTAGTTGCTCTTTATCTTTAATGGTTGAATCATCTTTAAACCAACTTTTGAACTCACCTAAGGTTTTGAAGTCATTTGAACTAAGGCTTGACGCACAACCAATAGTTTTTTGTTTTCGATTTAATTTAACCCGTTCATTAACATATTTGCTTGTCAAAAGTATCGCTATGAATATGTAAACATCTATCGCTATAAAAAGCGGCCAGCTAAAGCCTATCTGACTGATATGCCAATAAATGAAAGCTGCACTAGTCGCTGCGATAAGAGAAAAGCATACAACTAAATTAAGGCTAATTCTTTCATTGTTTTGTTGATAAGCTGTAATTATGGAAGAGCCTAAAATTAATACGATGAAATACTCAAAACAAGAAGTAGCGACTATTAACTCTTCTTGGTTTGAAGTGAAATAAAAAATCGACCCTATAATAGTTACCGATAACCATAAGCTTATTGTCACTGGCGGATATCGCCAGCTAAATCTAACACTCCGCTTAGGGTGCGATATATAAAACTTATCAAGCAACAACTTGATGCCAATACCCGCTAAAAAAGCAACGCTGTAATGCAAAACCGGATTAGCATTTAAAATACCGCCCAAGCTTGAATATGCCTTTTGTACAAAACCGACTTTACTTAAAAATAGGGTAATTGTTGCAGCGGTAATTGCGCACAATAAAAGAGAAAGCCAACGCGTGGCTGTAATGGGGAGTGTTTTAACTTGTGACAACTTAATATCCTTATCAATACGTTACCTTGCCAGTGTATATCAATTGAACATTATTGGATAAGCAGTTTAATAAATAAAACCGCCTCTCTTAAACTTTCGACGAACGGACGCTATGATGTGTTGGGTTCCGCTTCGCTCTACCCAACCTACACTTTGATATAAAAATGGAGTTTTATTCTTTCGGCATTCTTCAGGGCAGGTCTTGTTTTAAGTTTAGGGCGGAAGGAAAAAAGAAAGAGCTAACCCTATTTTGCCTACAACCCTTAACGGTTTTGCTGGGCGATAAAAGCAAGCGAGTGCTGGTTGAATAAGTCAGGGCGTTCTACATTACAAACATGGCCACATTGGTGAATAGTTTGCAGTACGCTGTTTTTATGGCGCTTTACCATTTCTTTAACAGGGCCAAGGAACATATGATCTTCTTTACCCATAATGTAAAGAATGGGAATATCGATGTCTTTTTCTTTGAAGTACTGCATTAAGGGGTTTACGTCCATGGCCAATTTAAACCATTTTATAAACTCTTTTTGGCACAAGCGCTTTGCTTCGCGAACAAACAAAAGCCGAGACTCTTTATGGCGCTTTTTCGGCATCATAATAAAAGCAAATAAACGATACAGCCACATATACGGCAAGAAGTGCTTAAAGGTATTACCTAAATAAACCAAAGTATTACTGCGAGTATTAAAACGGGTCACCGCGCCACCTAGCACCATGCTAGAAACATATTGCGGTGCAATTTCAGCAATGTTTCGAATGAGTATTGTGCCCAATGAAATGCCAACAAAGTGTGCGCTGGTGATATTGTTGTGATCTAACACATCGATGATGTCTTTAGAGACCTTATTAAACGAATAATTATTATCTACAAAGTTTTGCACTAAGTTGTTCGATTTACCGTGACCACGAAGATCGAGCAGCAATACATTATATTCTTTTTTATAGGCTTTAAGCTGACGGAACCAAATTGCCGAACTCCCCCCTGCACCATGGACAAATACAACCCATGTTTTACTGGTTTCGTGCGCAAAAATAGTATGAAAAAGAATGTCTGTGCTCATTGCAGTTAGCGGCCTATTTACTTCATTTGGCATATTTAATTGTTAGAAGTATAACGGAGTTTAATAAAAATCGCTTATGAAGTTCAGAACAATCACGCCTACTTAACAACTTTTCGGGGCAGGTTTTGGTTTTTAAAGAAAAACAAATAATAATGCCCTACTCTTACTGACTGTTGTGATTCAATGAAACCGGACACCAATTTAGGTGGTATTATTACCACTCAAACTGAGGTGTTCTATGACAAAACAACGTCGCTCTTTTTCTCAAGAGTTTAAACTTGATTCAGCAAAATTAGTCCTTGATGAAGGATACTCATTCCCTGAAGCTGCTCGCTCACTAGAAGTCGGTGAAACAGCTCTTCGTCGCTGGGTTAAACAATTACAAGATGAGCGTGGTGGCACAACACCAAACTCTAAAGCTCTTACTCCTGAACAGCTTAAAATTCAGGAGCTTGAAGCTAGAATTAATCGACTTGAAAGAGAAAAAACAATTTTAAAAAAGGCTACCGCTCTCTTAATGTCAGACGAGATGAACAATATTCGTTGATAGGCCATTTAAGTGAGCATGAGTCTTTAGAAATGGTCTGTAGCGTGTTTGATGTTCCGCGTTCTAGTTATTATGATTTTAAGCAGCGTGTGGCATCAATTAAGCTTGAAGAGGTGCAGCTTAGGTCAACGATTAGTGAGTTATTCTCACTCAGTCGTGGAGCTGCTGGTAGCCGCACATTAGTGGCGATGCTAAACCACGCTGGCTTACCTATTGGTATCTTTAAGGTACGCCGCATCATGCGTGACTTGGGATTGGTATGCAAACAACCAGGGCCTCATTCATATAAATTAGCGACGGTGGAGCGGCTAGATATTCCAAACATACTTAACCGTGAGTTTGACGTTGATGGCCCAAACCAAGTTTGGTGTGGGGATATTACGTATATTTGGACAGGTAATAAATGGTCTTATCTAGCTGTTATTATCGACTTATTTGCTCGTCGTGTGGTTGGCTGGGCAATGTCAGATAAGCCTGATACTGACTTAGTTATTAAAGCATTAGATAGAGCATACGAGCAACGAGGCAAGCCACTTGGGCTTATGTTTCATTCAGACCAAGGCAGTCAGTACAGCGCAAAAAGGTTTCAACAAAGGCTGTGGCGTTACCGTATAGAACAAAGTATGAGCCGCCGAGGAAATTGCTGGGATAATGCCCCGATGGAGCGCCTATTTAGAAGCTTAAAAACGGAATGGGTTCCTTCGTTAGGTTATAGTAATTACCAAGAAGCTGAAAAAGATATTAGCTATTATTTAATGAATTATTATAACTGGCGCAGGCCACATAGCCACAACCAAATGGTTGCCCCTGCTATAGCAGAAGAAAAACTTAATTTACTGTCCGGAATTAGTTGACCACAACAGACAACGTATTTGAGGCGCTTGACCGTGAAAATTTAAGTATAGCTTTTTTAGGTTGTCGGGAACGAGTGGCCAACCCATCTCAATTCCAATAGGGGTCGCTTTCCAAAACAAGTGTTCGACATAATAGGTATCTATGTAATCAAACTCGGTAGGACTTGCAGTGTCTAGTTTTAGATTCATGTATGACAAATGCTTTAGGGCGTTGGCGTTTTTATTTTCGTTGAATGCAAACGTTGTTAAATTTGCGAACTCCTCCATACGAAAAGCGAACTCACAGTCTTCGTGCTTATCCACTAGCGGTATGACGTCTGGAAACTTAGATTGTATATCCTCAATAAATTGTCTTATTTCTTGGTCTGCCATATATTCCCTGTTAATACGTAGTCATTAAAATACCGATGAAAACATCCTTATTTTATGAACACCTATTAATAACAAACCGTGTAAGTGTTTGCCAATTATAAATATTATATTTTAGCGAGTTACTTTACTGTGTAGAAAATAGTAAAGCGTGTCATTAATGCGCTTTTAACACCTTGTGGTGGCTTTGTTTACTTTTACACCGCTGTTTCGTATTCATGACAGTTGGGGGCTATTTTAACGCAGTTAATTGCGGCTCTAGGGCGCTAAAAACATGAAAAAGTGGGCCAAAAACTATATCCTTCGGCGCGGTTATTATTATAAATAATGGACGGCACACACACATGACAACACCTTTAGATGCAACGCATTCAAATGCATCAACACAGACGCATTCAAGTGCAAATTCAAGCGCTAAATCTAAATGGAACCTGCACGATACGCAGTGGACCTTAAGCCTTTTTGGTACCGCCGTTGGTGCGGGTATTTTATTTTTACCTATTAACATTGGTATTGGCGGTTTTTGGCCGCTGATTATTATGGCGTGTTTAGCGTTTCCGATGACCTTTTTAGCCCACCGTGGTTTAGCTCGTTTTGTATTATCGTCTAAAAATAAGCATGCCGATTTTACCGATGTAGTTGAAGAACACTTTGGCGTTAATGCAGGGCGATTAATTTCGTTGTTGTACTTTTTATCTATATTTCCTATTTTGCTTATTTACGGTGTGGGCTTAACCAACACGGTAGACAGTTTTATGGTAAACCAGCTGGGTATGGAATCGCCGCCACGCGTGGTACTTTCGGGTATTTTGGTAGCCGGTATGATAAGCCTTATGATGGGTGGCGAGCGCTTAATGCTGCGCGCGTTTTCTATTTTGGTGTACCCGCTTGTAGGTATTTTATTTTTTCTATCGTTGTATTTAATTCCTAGCTGGCAAATGCCAGACATAAGCCTACCTGAAGTGGGCAGCTTTGGTAAAACGCTGTGGTTATCTATTCCTATTATTGTGTTTTCGTTTAGCCATGCAGCGGCTATTTCAAGCTTTGTGCATGTACAACGCGAACACTATGACGACCTTGCTGCACGCAAATCAGAAGCCATTTTAAAACGCACAAGCTTACTGTTAATTGTGTTTGTATTGCTGTTTGTATTTTCGTGCGTACTGTCGTTAACAGGTGAGCAAATGGCACAAGCAAAAGCTGATAATGTATCGGTTTTATCCTACCTTGCTAACATTACCCATAACTCGTTTATTGCAACGCTTGGGCCTTTAGTTGCCTTTATTGCCATTACGTCGTCGTTTTTAGGTCACTTTTTAGGAGCCCGCGAAAGCTTTACAGGCTTGGTAACTAAACAAACACAGCTTGGTGCTAAAACGGTAGATAAAATTGGCGTGGTTATTATGTTTTTTGCCATTTGGTTTTGTGCAGTTAAAAACCCAAGCATACTCGATATGATGGATCAGCTGTCGGGCCCTATTATTGCCATGATATTATTTATCATGCCTATGATTGCAGTTTATAAAGTACCGGCTCTGCATAAATATCGTAACCGTTTAAGCACATTGTTTGTATTAGCGGTAGGTGCGCTTGCGGTATTTGCACTTATTTACAGCATGATTAAATAGCACACCTATTCGAGCAAAGCCCAGCTAGTTAGCTGGGCTTTTTTGTGTGCTGTTTGTCTCAAATTGTTTTTTTATAGCTGCTATTGAGGCATGTTATAAATTAACTAGCCTAAAAATAAAACAATTATGCACCTTACAAAACAACGCCTACTTTGTGTAAGCTTACTTACCACGCTTTTTTTAAGCCCCTTTGTTAAAGCCGATGGCGTGCCTGCTATTTTATCAATGAAAGAACGCGCAGCGTTTATAGATAATATAACCGAGCTTAGGGTAAACACATTAATGCCCAGCCTAATGAAGCAACACAACATTGATATGTGGCTGCTTATTAGCCGCGAATACAACGAAGACCCCATATTAAAAACCATGCTGCCAGCAACTTGGCTATCGGCAAGGCGTACCACTATTTTACTCTTTGCCTTAAATGAGCAAGGCAAAGTTGATGCTTACGCTATTGCCCCCTATAAAATAGGCAATGTATTTACAAAAGGGTGGGATAAAAAGGCGCAGCCAAACCAGTGGCAAGCATTGAACGACATTATTGAACGCTATAAACCAAGTAATATTGCACTTAATACGTCTACCGATTGGGGGCATGCTGACGGTTTAGTGCTGGGCGATTACAATACCTTAATGGCCAACTTACCCAGTGCTTATAAAAATAAAATAATCTCGGCCGAGCCGCTGGCAGTTGCCTGGTTAGAGCAGCGTATTCCTCAAGAAATAGACATGTATAAACACATTGTTGCTATTGCGCACGCTATTATTGCTGAGGGTTTTTCAAGCAAAGTAATTACGGTAGGAAAAACAACCAGCGACGATTTAGTGTGGTGGTTTAGAGAGCGCGTAAAAGAGCTAAAACTACAAACATGGTTTCACCCAAGTATTGCAATACAACGCGCCGACAGCCAATCGTTCGACCACGAAGACAGCTTTACTAATGGCTACGCCGATAACGTTATTCAAGCGGGTGACTTACTGCATGTCGATTTTGGCATTACATACTTACGCTTAAATACCGACACCCAACAACATGCCTATGTTTTAAAACCTGGCGAAACAGACGCGCCAGCTTACCTTGTTAATGCACTTAAAAAGGGCAATAAACTCCAAGACATTTTTACCTCTGAATTTAGCGAAGGTAAAACGGGTAATCAGGTATTAAAAGCCGCTCGCGAAAAAGCCATTGCTCAAGGTTTAAAACCCACTATTTATACGCACCCGCTTGGCTATCATGGTCATGCCGCGGGCACTACACTTGGCATGTGGGATTCACAACAAGGTGTGCCCGGCGATGGCGACTACCCATTGCATTTAAATACCGCTTATTCTATTGAGCTTAACAATGCGGTGTTTATAAAACCATGGAATAAAGAAATACGCATAATGCTAGAAGAAGACGCCATTTTTGATAAAACCGGCGTGTGGTACTTAAACGGCCGACAAACCGAGTTGTTACTTGTTAAATAACCTGAACTCTGATGTAAGTAATTTATAGGTATTTTTATTAACGCATACAAAAACGGCGCTCAATGAGCGCCGTTTTTATTTAACTAACGTGACTGTTATTCAGTTTCTGGCAGGTTACGACCATAGAATATTTCTTGCATTTCACGGTTTAGCTTAGAACGAATTTCTTCTTCTTCATCATCCGATAAATCAGTTGTAGAAAGACCAAACAAGTAAGTGTTTAGATCGGTTTCTTTTAACATCATTTTGGTGTGAAACAGATTTTCTTGATACACGTTTACGTCCATCATTTGGTACGCTTCTTTGGTATCGTCTGTCATAAAGTTTTGGATAGAGTTAATTGCGTGGTCAATGTAGTGCTTAACGCCGTTTACGTCGCGAGTAAAACCACGAACACGGTAGTCAATTGTTACCACGTCAGACTCTAAACTATGAATTAAAAAGTTTAGCGCTTTAAGTGGTGAAATAATGCCACACGTAGATACTTCAATATCAGCACGGAATGTACAAATACCATCATCAGGGTGAGCTTCTGGGTATGTGTGTACACAAATGTGGCTTTTATCTAGGTGCGCAACCACTGAATCAGGGAGTGGCCCTGGCGCTTCGTCAGCATCGTAATTTTGCTGCTCTTCTACTGGCTCTTCCGAAACCAAAATAGTCACACTGGCGCCTTGTGGTTCATAATCTTGGCGTGCAACATTTAAAATATTGGCACCAATAATATCAACAACTTCACCTAAAATGTCGGTTAGTCTATCTGCACTGTACTGCTCATCGATATATTCAATATATTCTTTACGTTGTTGCTCGGTTTTTGCGTAGCAAATATCGTAAATACTAAAGCTTAAACTTTTGGTTAAATTGTTAAAGCCATGAAGTTTAAGTTTATCGAAGGGTTTGTTCATAATAAACCAACCTATAAATTAGTGAAATCTGCACCTGCAGAATGAAAAGTTCGCGGATTTTATACGAATTTTCCTCGTGGAAAAAGCGTTATTTTACCTGTTCTTGCACAACTTCATGGCTGTGAGTAATTTCTACTGTTTTATCAAGCATTAATGCAACAGAACAATACTTTTCAGCAGACAAAGAAACAGCGCGTGCAAGATGCTTTTCAGACACATTTTTGCCTGTAACAACAAAATGTAAATTGATTTTAGTAAATACCCGAGGAGCCGTTTCTGCGCGTTCAGCACTCAATTGTACTTGAACGTCTGAAAAGTCTTGTTTAGCTTTTTTTAAAATACCCACAACGTCAACCGATGAACAACAGCCAACCGACATCAACACCATTTCCATTGGGCTAGGTGCCGCACTATCGCTACCGGTATCAAATACAACGTTGTGATTAGAATTAGAACGACCTACGAACGTGTCGCCTTCGACCCACTTTACATTTGCTTGCATGTTTTTATCTCAAAAATATTTTTGTTGATTGTAAGCAAGTTGGCCGCAGTTGCAAACGAAAATGCGATACGCGGCACTATAAATTGGGGCTTAATACTGCTGCGAAACAGCGCTGTCGAAGAGATTTTTAATTAAGCTGGCAAATTCGTCAATAAACTCATGTTGCTCAACCGTAACAGGCTGTGACGTAATGCTGCTAAGTACTTCTTGTAAGTCGTAAACAATGCCATCAACCTCGCGTACAATTAAGCTGCGCTGTTCTGTGTTGAGGTTTGTGTGCTGTTCACAAATTAGCATAACGTTTTCGGCAATAACATCCTCTATGAGTTCCATTACCGTTGGAGCGCCTGGTTTTATTACACCTGGCTTCTCAAACAATGCTAAATTTTGAGTTAGATACATGATTAAATCATCGTACCCTTGCCTATCTAAAACCATGATATTCACCACCTAATAATATTACTTACGCTGATTTAAGCAGAAAGCGCTGTTGATTGCTAGCTTTGTGATTTAAGCATATAAAAAAAGCAGCCGAAGCTGCTTTTATACTCATTAAGGAGTGCTTAATCTATTTTTAAGCCTGGGCTTAATGTTGCTGGCATGGCTACTTTTTCAAGCTCTACTGAAGCTACAGGGTATGCACAGTAGTCAGCTGCGTAGTACGCGCTTGCTCTGTGATTGCCTGATGCGCCAATACCACCAAATGGTGCAGCGCTAGACGCACCCGTAATTGGGCGGTTCCAGTTAACAATACCGGCACGAATACGACGTAAAAAGTGGTCGTAATCGGCTTCATTATCGCTAAGTAAACCGGCAGATAAGCCAAAGCTTGTATCGTTTGCTTTATCAATTGCGCTGTCAAAGTCATCAAAGCGGAACACTTTTAATAGCGGGCCAAAATGCTCTTCGTCTGGGAAGTCACTAATCGCTGAACACTCAATAATACCTGGCGTTACAAAACCGGTATTTGCTGTGTGCTCAAGCTCTACAAGGACCTTACCGCCAAGCTCAACAAGTTCGCTTTGTGCTTTAACCATACCTGCAGCGGCCGCTGATGAGATCATAGAGCCCATAAATGGCTGATCTTCATCGTCGTAGTTGCCTACTTTAATGGCTTTAGTTGCAGTAATTAAGCGTTCTAATATTGCATCGCCTTTACTACCTGTTGGTAAAAATAACTTACGAGCACAGGTACAACGCTGACCGCTTGAGATAAATGCTGATTGCACAATATCGTGTACAACGGCTTTAGTGTCTTCAACGTCAGTAATAATAAGCGGGTTATTACCGCCCATCTCTAGGGCTAAAATTTTACCCGGTTGGCCTGCAAACTGCTCATGTAAAATATGACCTGTGCGCGATGAACCAGTAAAGAACAAGCCATCAATACCTTTGTGAGCAGCAAGGGCTTTGCCCGTTTCTACTTCACCTTGAACAAGGTTGATAACACCTGCTGGTAAACCTGCTTTTTCCCAAAGTTTAAGGGTAAGCTCAGCCACTTTTGGTGTTAGCTCAGACGGTTTAAATACAACCGTATTACCTGCTAATAACGCTGGCACAATATGGCCGTTTGGTAAGTGACCCGGAAAATTATATGGGCCAAATACCGCTACAACACCGTGCGGCTTATGACGGATCATGGCGCGCCCTAGTGGCATTGCGTTTTCTACGTCGCCTGTGCGCTCTAAAAATGCTTTTTCAGAAATGGCAATTTTACCAACCATCGCACCCGCTTCAGTGCGCGTTTCCCACAATGGCTTACCTGTTTCTTGTGCAATAGTGATTGCAAGCTCTTCACTGTTTTCTTTTAATTGTGCAGCGAACGCTTTTACTATTTCTAGGCGCTCAGTAAAGCTTTTTTCTGCCCATGCGTAAAACGCTTCACGCGCAGCGCTAACCGCGGCATCAACTTGCTCAGCAGTCGCTGACGATGCTTGCCAAATAACGTCGTTATTTGCTGGGTTTACTGAGTTAAATTCTGTGCCTTGGCCTTGTGACCATTGACCATTAATAAATTGTGCAGGATGAGTCATATACTTTCTCCTAAATTAAACTGGGGTTGCGCTAACAGTATCGCCTGTTTGTAGCTGCAGGGCGTCGGCTACTTGCTGCGATAACACAACGGTTTTAGCGCGTTCGTCGAAACTCATTGGTGTAACGGTCGCTCTAAAGTTTTCGAGCTTGTCGTTTGCTAACAACACCATGGTGTCGCCCGTTTGCTCACCAATTTCAACAATAAAATCGTGTGAGTTACGTACTGTAGCAATATTATCTACTTTTGCTTCAACTGTTGGGCCTGCGTCAAAAATATCAACGTAGCCGTTAAACGTGAAGCCTTCGCTTTTTAATAATTCAATCGCTGGGCGTGTATTGTTATGAACTTGACCGATTACCGCTTGCGCATCTTTACTGAGTAAATTGACGTAAATTGGGTATTTAGGCATAAGTTCAGCAATAAACACTTTTTGGCCTATGCCGGTTAAGTAGTCAGCTGTTGGAAAGTCCATTGAGAAAAAATGTTCTTCTAACCATTTCCAAAACGGGCTATTACCGTTTTCGTCAGACACACCGCGCATTTCTGCAATAACGGTTTCTGCAAAACGCGCTTGGTGTTGTTTAATAAACATAAAGCGTGCTTTAGACAGTAGTTTGCCGTTACAGTTTTTGCGATAGCCGTCTTTTAAAAATAGCGTACATAGTTCTGTTGCACCGGTGTAGTCGTTACATAGCGTTAAAATATCGACTGCTTTGTAAACATCTAGTGTGCGAGAAGAGTGAATCACTTTACTTAAATGGTAATGATAAAACGCATCATCTAGGCCTACAGCAGCTTCTATTGCCGAAGTACCTACTACTTCACCTGTTTCGCTATCTTCAAGAACAAACAAGTAGCCTTCGTCACCGGGTTGTGACGTTTGTTTAGCAAATGAGCTTACTGAATGGTCAATCTTCTTTTGTAATAGCTCTTCGTTTAAAGGCAAAGATGTAAAACCATGGCCCGATTCGTGGGCAATTGTCAGTAATGCTGAATAATCATTTTGCTGGATTGGGCGAAGGATCATCATGAGTCCGCTTGCTCCCTTATCAATAACGGTAAATAGAATTCATAGGGCAAACTATGTTTGCCCTCGATAGATTGGCTAAAACAGCTTATGCGTTTACTACGCTTGCTACTGCTTTTTCAAAACGTGCCATACCTTCACGAATATCCGCTTCTGGGATAACAAGAGAGGGTGTAAAACGAACAACATCAGCACCTGCCACTAACGACATGAGGCCTTGTTCAGTACCGGCTACTAAAAACTCTTTAGCACGGCCTTTGTATTGCTCATTTACTACGGCGCCAATTAATAAACCTTTACCGCGAATTTCGCTAAATACGTTGTATTTTTCGTTTACCGCTGCAAGTAGCTCGTTAAATAGGGCTGCTTTTTCTTTTACACCAGCAAGTACTTCGGGTGTGTTAACAGTATCAAATGCGGCTTCTGCAACAGCACATGCAAGCGGGTTTCCGCCGTAAGTAGAACCATGAGTACCTACTTTAAGGTGCTGTGCAATATCTGTTGTCGTCAACATTGCGCCAATTGGAAAACCGCCACCTAATGCTTTAGCTGAAGTTAAAATATCAGGTACTACGTTTAAACCTTGGTATGCGTATAAGTCGCCCGTACGGCCAACACCGGTTTGCACTTCATCAAAAATAAGCAGTGCGTTGTGTTTAGTACATAAATCGCGAACTTGTTGAGCAAACTCGTCAGTTGGCGAAACAATACCGCCTTCACCTTGCAGTGGTTCCATCATTACTGCACACGTTTGGTCGCTAATTAGCGCTTCAAATGCTGCTAAATCATTGTAATCACAATGTACAATATCGCCCGGCTTAGGACCAAAACCATCTGAGTATGCTGCTTGGCCGCCAACCGTTACAGTAAAGAATGTACGGCCGTGGAAGCCTTTATTAAATGCGATAATTTGTGATTTTTCTGGGCCAAATTTATCAAGTGCAAAACGACGCGCTAATTTAAGTGCGGCTTCGTTTGCTTCTGCACCCGAGTTGGCAAAGTAAACTTTTTCACCAAAGGTTGCATCAACCATTTTTTTAGCTAGGCGAAGCGCCGGCTCATTGGTCATTACATTTGATAGATGCCAAATTTTTTCGCCCTGTTCTTTTAATGCGCCTACTAATGCAGGGTGACAGTGGCCAAGACAGTTAACAGCAATACCACCAGCAAAGTCGATAAACTCTTTACCTTGTTGATCCCATACGCGAGAGCCTTCGCCTCGAACAGGAATTACGCTTGAAGGTGCGTAGTTAGGAACCATTACGTGATCAAATAATTCGCGATTGACTGTCATTTTATTTCCTCTTAATTGTGATCGACACAAAGCATAAAATAGGTGTTTGGCTAATAATATTAACCAAGCTTTTTAGTACGTTCAGGTATCTGTTGGGTACAAAAAATTGCTTTGTGGTTCAATTTTCAGACGCCCATTATTTCAGAATTAGTGGTAGCTGTCTCGTTAAAAACTTTCATGTAACCCTTGAAAATAAAGGGCTTAAGATATTATTTCATAGATAGTGAATAACTATTTGCATACCCAATTACACAAAATTTTTCACAATTAACCGCATGAGCACTAAGACGTATGGGCTTTTAAGGCTAAATAACAAGGTGAATAAAAAAATAGAAATGAATGAATAGTCGTAAAAAAATTAACAAAAAATTTAATTTTTTAGTCAATTTGAATAGCAAGATTAGTAAAATTGCTTGTTTGGAGTGCTTTTAGTTCCGTTTTAGTGAACTGAAAATACGAAAACCACGATGCGGTTTCGTCAGGCTCGATGAGTTGGTGTTCTTTTAAAATTAAGTACTGAGAGTAACAACGCGCTTTTAACATGACCTGCGTTAACGGTAAGGCAGTATCGTCCTTATTTACGCCATTTTGCAGCTGCTCCATCACACCTTTAAATGGCAAATATTTAAAGGCCATTTTGTCGATGACTCGCGCACTGACCTGAATTGACTTATTACACAGCAACGTAGTTAAAAACAAAGGATCGGGCTTTAGCTCCAATAACGCTGTGTGTAGGTCTTTTTGGTTTTCTTGGCGCGCTATTTGTACTTTTCGTTGCCATACCTGCTCGAAGGTTTTTAAATATAAACGTACCAGCGTAATACGCCCTACATCTAATAACATACCCAGAGTAAAAGCATGAATGTTGTTTACGTCGTTTAGCTCTGCAATTTTTTGGGCTGCAATAGCGTTGGCCATAGCGCTGTCACGTAGCCGGCGTTTTAGTAACGAAAAAGGCTCGGTGCTGTGTGGCATCCAGTGGCGAACTGCAAACGTGGGAATAACTAACTGTAAGTTATCAAGCCCTATGTAACGCAGAGCAAGTGCTGGGCTATCTACTTTTACTGCGGTATTTTTTTTACTACGCTGGTTTCGGTAATAAGGTAAGTTAACGAGCGTAACCAGCTCTCGTCCAAGCCAACTTAAATCGTTTACTAACGGCTCCAAGCGGCCAACTGAGGCAGACTTTACCGCTAATATATCTAAAATAGTGGCTACACTGTCTTCAATCCCTATCGTGGTTTGAATTACTGCGTCTATATCTTCGAGCTGTTTAAATATGGCTGTTTCTATTACTTTATGAAGCTGTTCGCTGGCTTGTGCACGATACTTATGATGCGCGGTGCTAGTTTGCTTACGCTTTTGTTGCGCTGATACTTCAACCTGCAACAGGGTGCGCTGCTTCATAGGCTCGCCGTAATCAATATCTAATGTATGAATAAACCCAATTTGCTGGTGCGCAAAGCTATGACCCAACAGCAAATCGTGTGCTCGTTGGTCAAGTATTTTTGCTGTACGCTGTTGTAATGCAAGTTCGGTCATAATGCTCATTAAATAGTAAGTATTGAATACGTTTAGTATTATTAGACTAGAAGCGAGTTAAAAAGTTATCAAGCAGTTCTAATCCCTGCTCTGTTAAAATAGCCTCAGGATGAAACTGCACCCCTTCAATTGCTAATTCTTTGTGTTGCATTCCCATTATTTCGTCAAACTCACCTTGCGGTGTTTGTGTCCACGCTGTTATTTCAAGCTCGTTGGGCAACGACTGCGCTTTAACCACCAGCGAGTGATAACGACAAACCGTTAACGGATTAGCTAACCCTTTAAAAACACCTTTGTCGGTATGCATTATGGCAGATGTTTTTCCGTGCATTACTTTTTTTGCGCGCACTACATCCCCCCCTAGGGCTTGCGCAATAGTTTGATGCCCCAAACAAATTCCTAAAATAGGGTATTGGCCTTTTAACTGCTCAACAACACTTAACGATATACCAGCTTCATTCGGTGAGCAAGGACCCGGCGAGATAACTATATGTTCTGGATTAAGTTGCTTAATTTGTGCAATGCTCAGCTCGTCATTGCGCTTGACTAATACGTCTTGATCTAATCGCTGAAAGTACTGCACTAAGTTATAAGTAAACGAATCGTAGTTATCGATCATTAAAAGCATGTAATAGAGTACTCAAAAAAGGAGTTATTGGGAGTATTTAAGCCTTTGCATTCTAACCTAAGCCGCGTTAGGTGTCAGTGGTTTGCGGCTATATAAACAGTAATTCCCTCTTTAGGATGAAGTAACGGCTCTTTTTTTGTCCCATTAATTTTATATTTATAGGGTTGAATTACGATCGACCTAGCCCAAGGTTATACTATGAAATGGTTTATTTTCTGTAAGCGTATTTATTTTTATTAAGGAGCGACTATGTTAGGCGAAGACCATTCATTAACAAACGACTTTCCTGAGCACACAAGCACGATTAACACGTTAAATAAAAGTGATGCTGACTTTGCTGATAAAGCTAAACAGTACAATAAGCTAGATAAAGAAATAAGAGTATTAGAATTGGACGGTGCGCCTATTAGCGACGAGCAAATGCACCAGCTAAAACACGACCGCTCTGAATTAAAAGATTGGTTATATCAGCGCTTAATAAGCGCATAGTAAATATAAAACTCCAAAACAAAAAAGAGTTCGCCCTTTTAAAGTAGTGAACTCTTTGTTTGTCTTCAATGAAACTCTATAGGGTGTATAGCTTAGTGATACACCCTTTAACTCACGCTCATATTGCGTTAGCTATATTGCAAGCTGCAATAACTTTAAATCGAGCGCATCTATTAATTGCTGATTTTTAGTGTCATTTAATGCATCAGCATGAGGGGCTGAAAAACACTCAGCATCATTATCAAAAAACAGCCCTGTTGAATTGCTAAATTCATCGCTTAGCGCAGCGCGGCAAAATATATCGGTACCTAACTTTAAATCGCCGCCATTGAGGCCGTATGCGTCTTTAACCATTTTACTACCCAGTAATGACTTAGGATTAACCGATACCACTAATGGACCGCTCCCCTTAAGCTTTAAGCCCATATAACGCGACCACATTGTAATTGCCAATTTGCTTTGTGCGTATGCTGCATTGTCAGATAAAGCGCTCTGCCCAATTAGTGCATCCAAGTTGACCGTTGCTTGCGCCGCTGACGACACATTCACTATTCGCCCTTGGGTATTAAAAAGCGGCAATAATAAAGTTGTTAATAAATAAGGAGCAAACGTGTTTACTGCAAATCGTGCATCAAGACCCTCTGCAGTTTCTGGGTTCTCGATTTTAAACACACCGGCATTATTTATAAGTACATCTAAGCGTTTATGATCAGCTGTAATGTGTTTAGCCAAGTTTTGCACCTGCGCCATTTCGCTTAAATCAGCTACGTAGATTTGTGTACGCGCTTGCGGGTAGTCGTTATCAAGCAAAGTGTGTACGTTTTTAAGCTTTTGCGCGTCACGCCCATGAAGAAGCACAGTATGGCCTTGCGCTAGCAGCATTTTAGCTGTTTCAAACCCAATACCATCTGTTGCACCTGTTACTAAAATTGTTTTATTCATACCTGTCTCCATGTTGTGTAGAACATAGCCTACACATTCAACGCTTAATGATGGGGTTATAATAGCATTGCCACTTGTGAGTGATAATTAGGCAGTCATTGAATCTGTATATAGAAAATATTAATAAAGCGATTCAAAACGAATGTGTGTTTTTTAGCCATTTATTTGAATTTTGAACAATTCATAACTATTGTTTTTAAACTTCCTTAATAGTAGTATTTATCATATAAATATATTTTCGAGAAAACACATGAAAGTTTTAGTGACTGGCGGCATGGGTTACATAGGTAGCCATACATGTATTGCATTACATGAGGCGGGTATTACACCTATTATTTACGATAATTTGTCTAATGCGAGCCCTCGTGTGCTTGATCAACTCGAAAAGATTACAGGCACTCGCTTTGAATTCATTTTAGGTGACATTCAAGACGAGCAGCAGTTTAAACTTGCGCTTAAACACACCCAAGCTGAGGCTGTATTTCACTTTGCAGCACTAAAAGCGGTAGGTGAATCAACCGAGCAACCGCTGCGTTATTATCAAAATAATGTATCGGGCACGCTTAGCATGCTTGAAAATATGCAAGATGAAGGTGTTAACCATATTATATTTAGCTCATCGGCCACTGTGTATGGTGAGCCCGACTACTTACCAATAGACGAAAAACACCCAATTCGCGCGACCAACCCTTATGGTTGGACTAAAGTCATGGTTGAACAAGCCATGCAAGACGTATGTAATGCCAACAGCAAATTTATGGGCATAGCACTTCGTTACTTTAACCCTGTAGGCGCACACCCTAGTGGCTTATTAGGCGAAAGCCCAAATGGTATTCCAAATAATTTAATGCCCTTTATTGCCCAAACTGCAGTAGGTAAACGTGAGGTCGTTAATATTTTTGGTGACGACTACGACACTGAAGATGGCACAGGCGTGCGCGACTATATTCACGTTTTAGATTTAGCAAAAGGCCATGTTGCCGCATTTATGCAACACAAAACAGATACCGCCTTTCACGCATATAACTTAGGCACGGGCCAAGGTTATTCAGTGCTTGATATGATCAATGCGTTTAGCGCATCAGCGGGTAAAACGATTCCCTATAAAATTGCACCGCGTCGTGCAGGCGATATTGCGTGTAATTACGCCGATGCCACAAAAGCGCAAACCACCCTTAACTGGCACGCAGAACTAACACTTAGCGACATGACCAACGATACATGGCGCTGGCAAACTAATTACCCAAGTGGGTTGGAGAGTTAATATGGCTTTATTAGAAAGTACTCACAGACGTAAAAACCCGCTAACGGGGCGTTGGGTATTAGTATCACCGCATCGGAATAACCGCCCATGGTTAGGCGCAACCGAAACCGTTAACGAAACGGTTTTGCCAAAGCATGACGAAAGCTGCCCACTTTGCCCAGGTAACCCCCGTGCAAATGGCGATAGCAACCCAGATTACAAATACACACATGTATTTAGAAATGACTTTGGTGCGCTGACGCCTAATGCCAGCGAGCAACCACAAAACTTAGAGTCAGACAGCGATTTATTTATTGCTGACGAAGCAAGCGGCGAATGCCGTGTCATTTGTTTTTCGCCAGAGCATAACAAAACACTGCCTGAGCTGGAGCACGATGCTCTGCATGAAGTAGTAAAAACCTGGAAAGACAACTACACAGAACTTACACAGCAATACGAATGTGTTCAGGTATTTGAGAATAAAGGTGAGATCATGGGGTGCTCGCAGCCCCACCCACATGGCCAAGTATGGGCGCATTCGCACCTATCTACCGAAATAGACGCCGAAGATACACAACAACGCGCTTATTTTGATAAACACGGCACAGCCATGCTTGCCGACTATGTACAAAAAGAACAAGCAGACCAAACTCGTGTCGTATTTGAGAATGAACACTGGCTTGTTGTGGTACCTTTTTGGGCCGCATGGCCATTTGAAACCTTACTAGTAACTAAAGATAACATTCAAAACTTTAGTCAGTTAACTGATGCACAAACCGATTCACTCGCTCAGGCATTAAAAGTATTAACGACTAAATACGATAATGTATTTAACTGTAGCTTCCCGTACTCTATGGGTTGGCACAATGCACCCGCAAATCGTGGTTCAGATGAGCAACATTGGCGCTTGCATGCACACTTTTACCCGCCACTTCTTCGTTCTGCCACCGTGAAAAAACACATGGTTGGCTACGAAATGTTAGGCGAAAGTCAGCGTGACTTAAGCGCAGAAACAGCCGCTTCTATTTTAAAAGCCGCAAGCACAACACACTATAAAAACACAGCAGGACACACAGATGACGCTTAATGAATTTCAACACCACTTTTTATCACTGTACGGTGCCCCTGCTCAAGGTATTGCGGCTGCACCAGGACGTGTAAACCTAATAGGTGAGTTTACTGACTACAACGATGGTTTTGTATTTCCGTGCTCATTAGAGTTTCGTACTCAAGTGATGTTTAAAGAGCGCGACGATAACACGATTACCGTGCAGTCATTAAAATACCCAGGCGAGCAAGACCGTTTTAACGTTGACGAACCGATTAGCGAAGGTCAATCGCAATGGGGGAATTATATTCGCGCGGTTGCATTTGTATTAAAACGCGCAGGTCACACTTTACGTGGTGCCGATTTACTTATTGATAGTAACTTACCACAAGGCAGTGGCTTGTCATCGTCGGCTGCATTGGAAGTTGCCGTAGGGGGAATGTTTAACCATATTGCGCAGCTTGGTTTAAGCGAAGAAAAAATTGCACTACTGGGCCAAGAAGCTGAAAACGACTTTATGCATTGTCAATGTGGCATTATGGATCAGCTTATTTCGGCAAAAGGCGAAAACGGTCACGCTCTTTTAATTGACTGTGAAAACCTAGCAACGAAGTCAGTGAAAGTACCTGATGACTTAAATATTGTTATAGTGAACTCTAACTACCCACGTAAATTAGTAGACAGCGAATACAATCAACGCCGTATTGATTGCGAACAAGCCGCTGAAAAAATGGGAGTTAAAACACTTCGCCAAGCAACAATGGCTAAACTAGATGCTGTTAAAGCACAACTTAGCGATAACGAATACAAACGTGCACACCATGTAATTAGCGAAAACGACCGCGTTATTGCAGCAACTAAAGCATTGCAAGCCAATGATATGCAGCAACTTCGGCTATTGATGGCTGCATCACACCAATCACTTAAACACGACTTTGAAGTAACCGTACCTGCAACAGATGGCTTAGTTGAAATTTGTAAAGAAGCCATGGGTGAGCGCGGCGCAGTGCGTATGACTGGTGGTGGTTTTGGGGGGGCAATTGTGTGTTTATGTCGCGATGCAGAAGTACCGTTAATTAAAGCAGCCGTTGAAAAACATTACTTTGAACGCTTTAACTTATACGCAGATATTTATGTGTGCTCAGCGGGTTCAGGGTTACAAATAACGTCTTTTTAAAAAATAGGTATCAATATGGCAAAGGTTAACTGGGGTATTATTGGGTGTGGCAATATTGCTCACACCTTTGCTAAAAGCATTGCGCATTGCGCTGATGCTAAGCTTATTGGCGCAGCATCAACTAGCAAGCAGCGCGCAAGCGAGTTTGCCACACATTATTCAATAAAAGGGTATGAGAGCTACCAAGCCCTTATGCAATGCCCAAACATTGACGCCATTTACATTGCAAACACTCACGACCAACACTTTCAAAGCATAGCCCAATGCTTGATGCATAATAAGCACGTACTAAGTGAAAAACCCATTACCGTTAATGCACAGCAACTCATTACACTAAAAGAGCTAGCGCAGCAGCAAAATCGCTTTTTAATGGAAGGAGTGTGGATGCGCTTTTTACCCGCCATTGTAAAATTAGAAGAATTATTGAACGAAGCGGTTATTGGCAAAGTACACAGTGTTAATGCCAACTTTAGCTTAGCGGGTGAATTCGATTCATCACATCGCTTAATGAACCCAAATACAGCCGGTGGTGCATTACTTGATTTAGGGATTTACCCTTTATCTATTGCTGATGTGGTTTTTAATAAAGCCCCAGAAAAAATCAGCTCATTTGTACATAAAAAAGATACAGGTGTGGATGCGCGAAATATTGCCATGCTTGATTATGGTAATGGGCAGTTTGCACAACTTAGTAGTGCACTTGAGCAAAACGGTCCAACCGAAGCCTATATTACAGGTGATCATGGCTTTATACGCATACCTTGGTTTGTAGGTGCGAAAAGTATTGATATTCATATTAATGGGCAAGCTACCCAACATTTTGACTACCCATTTAGTGATGATGAAAACTTTAAATTTGAAATTGATCACGTTACTGAGTGCATACTAAATAAACAAATACAAAGCTCTGTATTACCACTAAGCACTAGCTTACGGGTTATGACGATGATGGATAGCCTGAGAGCCCAATGGCAGCTTGAATATAGCGCAACAGTCGAATCTCATAACATAAATTTATAAAAATACACGCAACAAGGATCCACAATGACAACAACACACCGATTAAAAACGCTTTCAAAAGCAATGCTGTTAGCCACGGCCAGTTTAACTACCGGTGCAGTACTTGCTGAATCGAATAAGCCTGAGCAACTTTATCCGCCAATAACCAGCGAAGTGCTTCCAGAATTAGCCGCTAAAGGCGCCTATAAAGTAGGCGTAAAAACCCTAGATTTAGTTAATCCAGCGCAATTTGATCCCGCAACGCAAAGCCAAAAGGATCGCCCTTTAAAAGTTGAGGTTTGGTATCCGGCAGATAGCAAAGCAAACAAAGCACTAACCAGCTACACAGACATAACACGCTCGGGTAAACAGTTTACTTTACAAGCCGATGCTATGCGCGATGTAGGTGTAAGTAACGCAGAAAACTACCCTGTTATTGTACTTTCGCATGGTTATACCGGCTACCGTACTATTATGTACTACCTTGGTGAGCACTTAGCCTCGCATGGTTACATTGTTGCTGCGCTTGATCATACAGACTCAACAAACGCCCATGTAGATTTTAAAAACGCGCCATTTGCGGGCTTTTTTAGTACCCTTATTAATCGCTCACGCGATCAGCAGTTTGTGATTAATTATTTTAACGAACAAAGCAACTTTGCAAGCGAGCAAGTAGATACAGCTAGCGCAGGTGTTATTGGCTACTCTATGGGTGGATTTGGCGCAGTTAATACGATTGGTGGTTGCTATGCCTTTAACGAGCAAACAACCGCTATGTTTACGGGGATGACTGACCCTGCCCAAATTAAACAAGTGCAGCAATTACTTAATAGCTGTGCAGGCGGACAATATCAAAACCCACAAGTAGACCCTCGTATAAAAACAATGGTGGCTATCGCACCTTGGGGTGGGCAACATAACTTATTTGATGCCAAAGCAATGAAAAATATCAAAGTGCCTTCGCTTTATATTGCAGGTGACTTAGATGATATTTCTGGTTTTGAAGGTATTAAAAACCTTTACAATCAAACTGGCAGCGCCGACAAGTACATGCTTACTTATAAAAATGCCCGCCACAATATTGCACCACACCCAGCCCCTGCTATTGCCCAAAGCAGCAGTGAATTAGATTTAGGTCATTACTACGAACCATCGTGGTCATTGCGCACCATTAACGAAATAAATAAGCACTTTGTACTTGCGATGATGGATTGCCACGTAAAAGGCGTAAGCAGCCAGTGTAAATACCTAGATTTACCTCAAAATGGCGATCAAGCCATTGTTGATGGTAAACCGTTACCGCAGTGGTACGGCTTTGATAACCGCTTTTCTTCAGGTATGGATTGGCAACAAAGTAAACCACGCAGTAAGTAATACTTAATTTAAGCGGCTATAAAACTTAATAGCCGCCTTCACCTTAAAATAATGCCAAATAAAATACCTTTTTATATAAATGAGTTAACTACAAAATGAGAATGTTTGTTTTTTAATCGGCTATTTTAAGAAAAAATCATTGCCATTAACCTTAGTTAAAGGCAATCTAGTCATATATAAGATAAGATAAATAACACAAATATCATGTCAAAATACATACTCTCAATTGATCAAGGGACAACAAGCTCTAGGGCCATCTTGTTTACAAAAGATGCAAACGTTTTTGGGTCAGCACAGCAAGAATTTTCACAGCATTTTCCAAAAAATGGTTGGGTAGAACATGACCCTAACGATATTTGGCAAACAGTGCTCAGCACCAGCCGTGAAGTGCTGGCTAAAAAAGATGTAAAGCCTGAAGAAATTATTGCTATTGGTATCACCAACCAACGTGAAACCACGCTGGTATGGAACAAGAAAACCGGTGAACCAATTTATAACGCCATTGTTTGGCAAGACCGCCGCACCAGTGCTTACTGCGAAAGCCTAAGTACAGAAGAGCTTTGCCAAACGATTAGCGACAAAACAGGCTTACTACTCGACCCTTACTTTTCAGCCACTAAAGTACGCTGGATTTTAGACAACGTAGAAGGCGCCCGCGCACAAGCAGACGCTGGCGAACTAGCCTTTGGTACTGTTGATACTTACTTATTGTGGCACCTAACGGGTGGCAAAGAGCACCGCACCGATGCCACTAACGCATCTCGCACTATGTTATTTAATATTCATACCCAGCAATGGGATCAAGAATTACTCGACCTATTCGACATTCCTAAATCTATGCTGCCACAAGTCATGGATTCAGCAGACGAGTTTGGCTCAACCAGCGACGATATTTTTGGTGCGCCTATTCGTGTTTGTGGGATGGCCGGGGATCAGCAAGCTGCCCTTGTTGGCCATGCGTGTTTTGAACAAGGTATGGCCAAAAGCACCTACGGCACAGGGTGTTTTTTAATGCTTAATACCGGTGAAAAAGCACTCACATCTGAAAACCGCTTACTAACTACGGTCGCTTATAGGCTAAATGGCAAACCTACTTACGCCATTGAGGGCAGCATTTTTATGGCAGGCGCCACTATGCAGTGGATTGTTGAAGGCTTAAAACTATTGAGCCATGCCGGCGAAAGTGAATCATTAGTAAAAGATGTACCGCTTGATCATGGGGTATTTTTAGTGCCCTCATTCACAGGCCTAGGCGCACCGTACTGGGACCCTAACGCACGAGGCGCCATTTTAGGTTTAACACGCGACTCTGGCATTAGCACTATTGTTGCAGCTGCTTTGCAATCGGTGGGATATCAAACCAAAGATTTACAAAAAGCAATGGAACGTGATGGTCTTCGCCCAAGTGTACTGCGCGTAGATGGCGGTATGGTTAAAAATAACTGGGTACTCACCTTTTTATCTAACATTTTAGGTGCAACCGTAGAGCGCCCAACAGTCACCGAAACCACCTCGTTAGGCGTTGCTTATTTAGCCGGCTTACAAGCAGGTACTTACGAGTCAACTGAGCAACTCGCTAAAATGTGGACCTGTGACCGTCGTTTTGAGCCAACTATGAGTGCTGATGAACGAAACGATTTATACGCAAAATGGCAGCATTGTGTCGCGCAAGTTCGCCTATCTAGCGAAGACTGCCAGCAATAGTACTTTTTATACGCCGTTAATGACATTTAGCGGCGTATTAAGCCACTTTTATGCTCGTTAAAGAGCGCATTTTACGAAGTGTGATTTTAAAAAGATCAGGCTAAAAAATTTAAAATCAAAAAGCGCGGTTAGCTATTGTCAAACACTAACGGTCGCTTTATGATGTTTTATGTATTATTTATATTACAAATAAAAAGGTTAGCTCACAGTGGAATTAGCAGATAACGAATATGACTTACTTGTCGTCGGTGGTGGTGTAAACGGCACTGGAATAGCAGCTGATGCAGCTGGCAGGGGTTTAAAGGTATTATTGTGTGAACAATCGGACCTTGCTTGTGCAACATCGTCAAATAGTTCTAAGTTAATCCACGGTGGTTTACGTTACCTTGAGCATTACGAATTTAGATTAGTAAAAGAGGCCTTAGCTGAACGAGAAGTTCTACTTAAAAACGCCCCTCATATTATGTGGCCACTTACCTTTAGATTACCGCACCAATCGCATTTACGCCCTGCTTGGATGATCCGCATTGGCCTATTTATGTACGACAACCTAGCTAAACGCGAAACACTGGCCGGTTCCCGTGGTATTAAGTTTGGCGAAAATAGCGTGCTAGAGCCGTCTATTGTAAAAGGTTTTGAATACTCAGATGGCTGGGTTGATGATTCTCGCTTAGTTATTTTAAATGCCCTTGCTGCACAAGACAAAGGCGCTACCATTGCGACACAAACTAAGTGTGTAAACGCTAAGCGCGAGCAAAATAAGTGGCAAGTTACGCTTGAGCAACAAAGCACAAAGAATAAATACACCGTATCAGCTAAAGGTATTGTTAATGCCGCAGGTCCCTGGGTTGCAAAGTTATTTGATGAAGCGCTAATTGAAAAGTCACCGCAAAATATTCGTCTTGTAAAAGGCAGCCATATTGTTGTGCCACGCATTCACAATGAAAAAGAAGCCTACATTTTACAAAATAAAGACCAACGAATTGTATTTGTTATTCCATTTGAAGATGATTATTCGTTAGTTGGAACAACTGATGTAGAGCATAACGGTGCAGCGCAAGATGTAAAAATTAGCGATGAAGAAATCGATTACTTAATTGATATTACTAACAGCTACTTTAAAAACCACATTAAACGCGAAGACATAGTCCATACTTTTTCAGGTGTACGCCCACTGCTTGATGATGAGTCTATAAATGCACAAGCCGTAACGCGTGACTACAAGCTAGAGCTTTCAAGTGAAGGCAAAAATACTCCACTGTTGAGCGTATTTGGTGGAAAAATTACCACTTATCGTAAACTGGCTGAAGCCGCTGTTGATAAGTTAGAAGACTTTTATCCGCAAATGGGTAAAGCATGGACTAAACACAGCGCATTACCTGGGGGCGACTTTAATAACGTTGAAGCGCTGACTCAAGAACTTAAATCTTTGTACCATTGGCTACCCGAAGTGACGTTAAAACGCTTTGTACGCACTTATGGCACACGCACAAAAATTATTTTAGGCAATGCGACACAACTCAGTGATTTAGGGCATGACTTTGGCCATGGCTTATTTGCAGCTGAAGTTGATTACTTATTAAAGCAAGAATGGGCTGGTAATGCTTACAACATTTTATGGCGTCGCAGTAAACTGGGTTTACGTTTTAGCGATGAGCAGATTACAGTTTTAAATAATTATATTGAAACACTCAATTAATAAGCCGTTTCATTATCACTATTCCCCGTTTTCCCCTTTATGGCTAACAAATTATAAAGGGGCTTTTATTCTTAACTATTCAGCCGACTGATATAGGTAGTTAAACCCACTAAGCGTTGCCGATTTAATATCAAACTCGCTGCATTGCACGCCTATTTTTGTCAGTGCCATAGTAAAACATTTATTTAGTTGTGATGTACCAATAACAACAACGTGCGTATTACTGAGTAGCTGCCATTCACTTGCATAACGCGCTGCTCTTACATCGCTGCCAATTAGTACACCCGATAGGTACGCTTTTGCTTGTACTGGGGTTAGTTCTTTAGACAGTTGGCGTGTTCGCACACTAAAAATACCATGGGCTAAATTTCCGCTATCACTACCCAATGTTAAATCGCAGCCTTGTTCAAACGCTTGCCAATCAAATTCACCCTCAGCGCAATCGTCAGGAATTAATACACTTTGATGGCACAGTAAGTCGTATAACTCGCCGGTCATGGCGGTTTTAAAACAGATTATTTTACCATTGTTGATTAGCACCCACTTGGTATGTGTGCCCGGCAAGCACAGTAAAATTTTACCTGTTTGATACTGTTCATTTTGTTTTAAAAAGCCCAGTATTTGTAGTTCTTCACCGCGCATTACGTCTATAAGCGAGTTTTGCAACGTACATTTTGTACCAGGTAGGGCGTTAATCGTGTGGCCTTCGCAATCAAAACTGACAGCAGCATCAAGCAAGCCCTCAGGGTTAATCGGGCACTCTAGATAAGGGGTTTCATGCCAACCAATCGTTGATGTAATTTGGCCTGCAATATAAATAGGTAATACACCATGCTGCACTGCCCAAGGTGTAATGGCGTTAATGAGTGTTTGTTGAAAGTCTTGGTTAACTTTTACAACACCAGGGCCATCACATTGATCAATTAAAGTTAATTCATCGCCCTCACCTACTTTACATAAGTAAGCGCGTAAATGGCTTGTGCCCCAGTCAACGGCTATAAACAAAGATGAAGTAGTCAAACTTTAAAGCCTCCCACCGTCAATTTTTACGCCTTGCCCGGTGATCATACTGCTTTCATCGGCGGCTAAAAATAACGCTAAATTAGCCACGTCGTCTGGCGTTACTAATTTTTTAAGCGCCATGGCTTCCATCCATTTGACTTGCTCTTCCTCGGTGAACCAGCTTGCTAATTGACGTTCAGTTGCAACCCAGCCCGGTAGTATGGCATTAACGCGAATACCAAACTCACCATAGTCGCGAGCAAGTGCTTTGGTCATGCCTATTAAACCCGCTTTAGCGGTTACATAGCCTGCCATTTGCGGCTGACCCATAATGGCATTAATAGAACTAAAATTAATAATACTGCCAGCACCTTCTTGTTGCATAAACGACATAGCAACTTGAGAAGCAAAAAAAGCAGGATTTAAATTAATCTGTAAGCATTGATCCCAATCTTTAAAGGTCACATCTTCACTGGCTTGACGACGATCGTTTGCAACGTTATTGATAAGTACATTTACGCTACCAAGGGCGGCACATGCATCAACCAATGATCGTTGCAAAGCATTCGAATCAGTGACATCTACTTGTCTGTACCATAAATTAGCATCGGGTAAATCGCTAATAAGCGCTTGCGCTGCTTCATAATCTATATCAATGAATGCCACTTTGGCCTGCTGTTTAACAAACGACTCAACCATTGCTCTGCCAATGCCTGACGCACCCCCAGTGATAAAAATAACCTTGCCAGAAAGGCTGTGATATTGAGCTTGAGTGTTCAAATTAAATTTCCTTACAGCATGTTTTCAGTTCAACTTAAACCTTTTAAAATACGGTTACTTAGAGAAAAAGAGCCAAACCAAGTTGTTATTGCTGTGTTAAAATAATTAGCGATTTAAAAGTTTATACCATATCCTTACGTACATTAATATGATATATGATATATAATTAAGCAATAATGAACTCGGAAATTCGCACGATGAAAACTCAACCTCGCCAAAATTTAACTCACCAATTAACCCATGATTTAGGGTTTGCAATAGTGCGGGGCGTTTACCCAGTAAGTGAAGGACTGCCTTCAGAAGCCGACCTATGTATTAAATACAACGTAAGCCGCAGTGCAACGCGCGAAGCAGTTAAAATGTTGTCGGCGAAGGGGCTTATCTCATCGCGCCCTAAACAAGGTATTCGTGTTTTACCAGAAAGCAGTTGGAATATGTTTGATACCGATGTACTACGTTGGATTTTAAGCAGTAAGCCGTCACTGTCGTTATTAAAAGAATTTACCCAAGTACGTGTTGCGCTGGAACCACAAGCAGCTGCATTAGCTGCGGTAAGTGCCACACCAGAGCAACTTGCAGAAATTGATAACGCACTTGCGCGCATGGCCGATGCCGATGAAGGATTAGACGATCCGTTAGAAGCCGACATAGCTTTCCACACCAGTATTTTAGTAGCGAGTAACAACCGCTTTTTTGTGCAGCTGACTGAATTTATTAGCACCGCTCTTAGAGTAAGTATTCGTTACACTAATCATATCAAAGGTGTACCGGGTGCAGACGTAAATAAACATGCTGATATTTTAGACACAATTAAATCGGGTAACCCCGAGCGCGCTAAAAAAGCGGTCGAAACAATTTTAGAAGAAGCGCTAGAACTCATTGAATCGAAACTCGATTGATGACCAGAAAACACCATTAAAAAAGGAGCTAATGAGCTCCCTTTTTACTGCTTATTATATTTTTATACCAATCCGCTTAATTAAGTGATCTATTCTAGGATAGATAAACGTGTTGATAGCTAGGCAAAAAATTCGCTGTTTAGTTGTTCTAAATGAGAATTTTTTAACGCAGATAGCAACACTTTTAGCCCCTAAAAATGATTAAGTATTATTGCGGATTGGTATTAGTTAGCTCAAAAATAAGTGATGTTTGCGGGAATGAAATTGGCATTTGTAGGCCAAATTCCATCAACGCTTCACCCGTGAAGGTTTGCCCGTTAACGGCTGCAATAGACGAAGGACGGTATTCTTCAAATTGAACAGGCCACACTAAATTAAGTGTATATTGTGTATCTGCATCTAAACCAACAAAACGAAGCTTATTAGGCGCGGTACGTGGTGTTTCGCGTACACTGTTATACGCAAATAACGCTTTTGATTTTTGCTCGTTGATTAAACCAAAGTTAATTGATAAATCGTCGCTATCTAGGCGGTATAAATCGGCGCCATGAATAAAGTCACGGTGCTCTTTGTGCAGTGCAATAGCCGCTTTAAGTGCACTGTATTCGTGATCGGTGAGTTCACGTGGATCCATTTCGATTCCCATGTGGCCAAACATGGATACCGCAGCACGCATTTCAATACTTACATTACGACCAGTGATATGACAATCACGCGGGCCTACGTGTGCCCCCATAACCGACGATGGGAAAAAGAACGAACAACCACGTTGAATTTCAAGGCGGTCAAGCGCATCGTTAGAATCCGACGTCCATACACGGTCTGTATGTGCTAGCACACCGTAATCTACACGTGCACCACCTGATGAACAGCTTTCTATTTCAAGGCCTGGGTGCGCTGCTTTAATACGATCAATTAAACGATACAGTGCCAGTGTTTGTTGATGCACTGCTGGTTTTCCATCGAAGTTACCCGCATGGTTAATATCGCGGTTCATATCCCACTTAATGTATTTAATAGTTGGGTATTCAACCAAAATATCGTCAATGGCTTTGTATAAGTATTCAACTACCTCTTTGCGCGTTAAATCAAGCACAAGCTGGTTTCTGAAGCTTAGCTGCTCGTTATTTTCTGAGCCTAATACCCAATCAGGATGAGCACGATATAAATCGCTATCTGGGTTTACCATTTCTGGTTCAAACCAAATACCAAACTCCATACCTAAGCTGTTTACATGGTCGATGACTGGCGATAAGCCATCTGGGTAAATTTCGTAATCTACTGTCCAATCACCTAAGCCAGCATTGTCGCCACGGCGGCCTTTAAACCAACCATCATCCAGTACAAAGCGCTCAATACCTAAAGGAGCTACTTTGTCGGCAAGCTGCTTTAACGTGTCTACATCGTGGTCAAAGTATATACCTTCCCACGTGTTGTAGTGTACTGGGCGTGTTTTTTCGCGTTGTGCTTGGCTAAGTAAATTAGCTTTAACAAAGCGGTGGAAATTGCGTGAAAGCGCACTAAAGCCATCGCTTGAAAACGATCCATAAATACTCGGGCTTTGATACGTTTGACCTTTAGCAAGGGTAAGCTCGCCAGGTAGTAATAACTCGCCCATTTGCACATAACGTCGCCCTTCAGGTAGGAGCTCTGCACGTAGTTTATTGTTACCACTCCACCCTAAATGAAAACCGTAACATTCGCCATGCTGCTCGCCTGCATTTTCGTTATGTACTATCAAACCTGGGAATACATCATGTGATGTTTTGCCTTTGCGGTTTTCACGAACAAAGCTGCCTAATACTAAATCAACAGATTGACGTTGAAATTCGTTTGACCAGCGCCCTTCAAAACTGACTATTTTGCTGACGCTATCTGGTAATTGAAATGTTGGCGCTGCACAAAAACTTACGCTTAGTGGTGAGTCACCTAAATTAGTTAACACGGTGTGTGCACTTAAAACATTTGTGTTGTTATCAAGCGTAATACTATGAACGACTTCAATTCCACGTAGTGTATCTTCACTTACAAACTCAAGTGTTGCTGATGATGGCTGACGCACCTCCTTGAGTGTAGGCCCTACAGACCAAGCAATAGAATCGTTGACAAGCTCAAGACCAGGTGCACCAGTAAAGCCCTCACCTAACAGAGGAGAAAGAGAAATAGGCGCTTCTTCAACTACTGCACATTTTACTTCTTGACGGGTAGCAAGTTGAGTAAGCATTAACTCAGTTGTTTGCGCAGATAGACGTTTACCAAAATACAGTAACGCAGGTGTTTTGCTTTGGCAGTTGAAAATAACGGTGCTGTTTACACTGTCTAATCGATAAAATGATTTAGTGTTGGCCATGATTTTCCTATCCTCTTCTTCATTGTGTGATTTATTAATATACCGAGGTAATGTTTGTGATATGCGTAGCTAGGCCTCAGAGTTTTTAGGCATAAGCTATCAGACAGCAGCCTCATATAGTAGTATATATCATATAAATTAAGTTTTAACAGTTTTAATCTCGCAAATAAAGATGAAACCACGAGCTATAAAATTTATAACTCATACTGATTCACTTATCTGAATTTGAAATAATAAACCTTTGGACAAGAGTTTAGGTTTTCTATGCGGTAATTAAATATTTTAAAATAAAAACCGGCCAAAGCTTAACTTTGGCCGATTATGTCTACGTTAGTTACTTATTGCTGAGTTGTTTATTGTTTTACTGTGTTGTCAATTGCTGAAGATTTACCAGCCCATTGCGCGTTTAATCCAAACACAACTTTATTCACAGTTAATGCAAATGCGACACACACAAACAACGTTACCGGCATTAAGTGAATGTAGTGAATAGTAGTGTGAAGCGGTGAGCTTTCAAATGTCAGCATTCCGTACATCACAACACCTAAAATTACTGCGGCAATACCTGCTCGCGCATCCACATTTTTAAACAACAAGCCAACCACAAAAATTGAAAATATAGGCATACTTAGTAAGCCGTTTAGCTGCTGTAGTAAGTTAATAATACTGTCGGCTTGCTGGTATATAGGCACAAGCACCAGCGTCAAACTAGTTAATAATAATGTTACATAACCACTTAGCTTTACTACACTTGGTTCTTTATTAAAATATGCTTCGTGAATATCACACACATATAATGCCGTAGATGAGTTTAGTAAACTGTTATAAGTTGAAAGCACTGCTGCGGCCATTGCTGCAGCAAACACACCCGTTAACCATGTAGGCATAACATCACCTACAATACGTCCGTATGCGGCATCACCAATGTCGCCATACAACTTGTAGGAAATAATACCAGGTAATACTACAATTGCCGGAACAATCAAAAGGCGAATGCCTGCTGCCGCAAATATCCCTTTTTGCGCTTCTTTGACATTGGGTGCTGCCATAGCGCGCTGGGTAATCGTTTGATTAGTTCCCCAGTAAAACATCTGAATGAATATCATACCAGTCAGTAGCGTTGGCCAAGGGATAGGCGAATCAGGCCCGCCAATTAAAGTTAAGCGCTCTTGTGGGATATCGCTAAAGTCATAATCGATGGCGTTAAGCGCTAAGAACACTACAAGTATTGCCATACCGAGCACCAGTAACCCGTTGTAAGTATCCGACACCGCAACAGCGCGCAGACCGCCAAAAAAGGCATAAATGGCACCTACAATAGCGAATGCGGTCGCGATGTACATGAGTGGAATATCAACTTTAAACATAGTTTGCATAAATAGCGCACCCGAGTAAATTACCGCAGGCATGTAAATGAGTGCATTTCCTGTAAAAAACAAACTGCCAATAACGGCGCGGATATGCTTGTTGTTATAGCGCTTTTCTAATAATTCAGTCGTTGTTGTACAGTTATATTTGTAATAAACCGGAATAAACACTTTAGCCAATAATATTAGACCTATAATCGCCGCAAGCTCCCACCAAACTAACAAAGCCATTTGGTTACCATTCATGCCAACTAACTGGTCTGTACTTAAATTAGTAAGAGTGATTGAACCGGCAACAAATATCCAGGTTAAACCGCCTCCTGCTAGAAAATATTCTTTATTTTGAGTTTGCTCACTACGTCCCTGATCGCGACATTTTAAGTATGTAAATAAACCAATTAGGCTCGTTACAATAGCAAAAACTAACACTTGGATCATACTATCAGACATTTTTACTCTCCTGCATTAGCGCGCATTTGCACACCTAATATCGTATTTTCTGAGCAATGGTTATGTTGTTTAATTAAGCGGTTAACTTGAACTAGCGACGATAACATTGCATGGATAGGTAATAAGTAATTTTGTTTATTAAGCTCAACAATATCAGTGTCTGGCAGTTTTCTTAGCACTTCTTCGTCGATTGTGTAGACACCTTTTACTCGTGTTTTCTTTCCATCACTAAAATTAATAACCAATTCTATTTCTTTAAGTAAGCTCAAAGAGAGTAACTTTTGGGTAAATTCATGTGAAACCTGTTCCTGCTGATAGTACTCACTCATTTTATCTTGAACTTGATGCAAAAATTGGCTCGGTTCGCCATTTTGAAATAAAGCTTCGCCCTGTGAATTATTCACATAGTCACTTTGTTCACTTATGTAAATAGTGAGTGTTTTATCTTTTTCTGGATCTGGCCCTAACTCGAACGGGGCTCGTAAAAACGCTGAAGGAACATGAACTGCTAGCCACTCTTGTTCTGTGAAGAACACATTGTGACCAGCGACTAAACCAAGCAATCCGACAGCGCGAAATTGCCCTTGAGTAGGCTCTTTCATATAAACAACGGGAAAGCTACTCGCAGCTGCGCCAAACTCATGAACAACTAATGATGCGTGGTGATGATTCTTTGAAAAGGCGAAATTGCTATGTGGTTTTATTTTTATATCCTGATGTTTTACAGGATCAAGTAGTACATAGTTAGACATGTTTATCTCTCGTCAAAGGGAATTACAGTTTTGCAAAACCCAATGAATTTACTTTATTAATAAGATCTCTGTGAGTGGGCAAATTATATTTCAGCTGATCTATACGTATTTTTGTCATCTGTAGCTGTTTTTTTGCTAGCTCACCTTGATTATAAATATGTTCCATTTGACTAAAGTCAGACTTAAACCCAACACCATATAAGATGTACTGATAGCTAGCAGCACTAAATGCTTCTACGTTATCAGTAAAGTCATACTCGCTTGGCGAGCTATAACGCCAAATAGACAATAACTCTTGTAAAGAATTAGGAATACTCTGTGTATCGCGATGCTCAAGCCAAAACGGCTCAGTACGCTCACTCAAAGCATAATGTAACTTAAGAAAATCAATTACACCGCGCCACTTTTTCAACATGATCGCATTAAAACGTTTTGCAGTAATAGGCATTAACTCTTTATTTGCAGGCAGTTGATCCGCGATATAATTTGCAGACGCTTCAATAAGCATAAGCGCTGATGCCTCTAGTGGTTCTAAAAACCCTGAAGCTAAGCCAACAGCAACACAATTATTCTTCCAGAAAATTTTTCGGTGCCCTGGTTTGAAATTTATTTTTTTCGCTGTTTTTACCTCTTCCAAACCAACGTAATTCGCAAGTGTTTTGCGAGCTTGTTCTTCTGAACAATGTTTACTCGAATACACATAACCAACACCACGGCGTTCTTGTAAGCCAATATCCCATATCCAACCTGCCTCTTGAGCTGTTGAAATAGTATGACAAGCAATAGGATCATGTTCATTGATATAAGGAACTTGGGTGGCTATGGCCGTATCAGCTAAAAAAACATCATCGCATGGAACAAACGGAACTTTTAGAGTTTCACCTAGCAACAAGCTTCGCATGCCTGAGCAATCTACAAATAAATCAGCTAGTTGTGCGCCATGTTCTTTGGTCTGTAAACAAGTGATATCACCACATGAAGCTTGCTCAATACGCTCAACGGTATCGCTAATGTGCTCAACACCAAGTTCACTAATACAGTGCTTTCGTAATAAAGTGATAAACTTTGCCGCATCTAAATGGTAGCCATAGTTAGCTATCACTTCGTACTCTTTATTCGCAATAGTTTTCGGAGCTAAACCCTGTTCACATAAATATTGCTGAAAGCTGACGGCTTCAGAAAACGAGCAAGTAGGCTCAACTACAGACTGCCAGTAAGGTGCTGGATCAACTTTATTAAACCCTTGAGGTTCTGTAAACGGGTGATAATAGACATCACCTTTTGCATTTACCCAGTTTACAAACTTACTAGCTTGTTTGAAAGTAGCTCCGCATTCACGCATAAATTGCGTTTCTGAAATTCCCAACTGTGCTAATGTTTTACGCATTGTTGGCCATGTACCCTCGCCAACGCCAACTACTGAAATTTCAGGCGATTCAATTAGGGTAACTTTTATACCTTGGTTGGAAAGGTTGCTAGCGTGTTTCTTTGCAAGAATGCCTGCAGTTATCCACCCTGCTGTACCACCACCCAGGACAATAATTCGATTAATAACACCAGACAAAGCGTTTACCTTTTCATTGCATGTTAAACTTTAAGAAAAAAGGGGGTAAATCCCCCCTTTAAACTTACATCATAACCTGACTAGAACGAGCCTCGAATACCTAGTGCATAGCGAGAACCTGAACGAACTTGTTCAGTAAAGTGACTTGCTAAGCTACCGTGTTTAGACGTGTACTCATCAGTAATATTGATACCTTCAAGAATAACTGTAAGGTTGTCGTTTATGTCATAACTGGCGCTAATATCCCACTGTCCATAAGTATCTACGTACTCAGGCTCACCAGTATCACCGTTACGAAGAGTTTGTAAAAACGATTCACGGTTATTGTAAGCAATACGAGCTTGGAAACCGTCTTTTTCATAGAAACCAATTAAGTTTTGTGAATCACCTAATCCTTCTAACTGAAAGCCATCTTCACTATCACTATTAACAATAGTTGCATTTGCTTGGAATCCAAAACCATTTTCAAACGTATGAGTCCAGGCCATTTCTAGACCTTCAACTTGTGCAGTCGCACCATTACGTGGACGACTTACTTCAAAATCATAGCTTCCACTTGCTAAAGAGAAAGACTCTGTAGCCGGCGTTACTGTGATAAAGCCTTCAACATCTTTGCTGAAAATACCAAAAGATACGGCGCTTGCATCATCATAGTACCACTCGTATGACATATCCCAGTTTGTTGATAGGAATGGAGTCAAATTAGGGTTACCACCGCTCGCCAGTAAAATATCTGGACGGGTTGTGCCTATATTTGTAACTGGACGCATTGCTTCTAATGTCGGACGAGTAATCGTTTCTGAGTAAGCAAAACGTAACAACATATCATCTTCAACTTCAAACTTAGCGTTTAAGCTAGGAAGTAAGTTGGTGTAAGAGTTTTTAAGCGTAATTGGAACAGAAGCTCGTTGACCGTTTGCATCTTCAATGTAAACTTGGTCAAGGATTGTACCGTCTAGTGGATTTTGAGCAATATCAACTAATGTAGCCTGATTACCCGATGCTGTAGTTGTAGTTTCACTGTAGCGAACACCAACATTTACAGTCCAAGGTATATCACCTAAATCACCTTGGAATACAAAGTCAGCATAAGCAGAAAATATTTCTTCTTCTATTTCAAAACTTGTACCTAACTCAACCGGCGTATAACCATTTAACGCTGCAAACGCTGCAATATTTGCATCTGCATCATCACCGCGGTTGGCTGACTGACCAGAAATAGCGGCATCAGATTCTAAGTACGATAAGTAATCATCTACGTTGTAACCAAAGAATGATGATGGAATACCATTAAACCAACCATTTGGTGTAACTAGATATGCTAAGTCATCTGGAACATCTAGACCGTAACCACAGTAGAAACAATTTGGTAAGCTTGGCGATTGGAATACTTTTGCTTCTTTTGTTCTATCTTGTGTATACACACCGTAGCGTAATTGAGTAAACGTTTCGCTATTTGGTGTATAGGTGAAATCTGCACGCATTTCTGTGATTTCATCAGTACGCTCATCACCTCCACGCTCTACGTAGTGCGCACGAAGTTTACTTGAGTCTGCTTGAGTGAATGGGCCGTTAATTCCATCAGAAGATAAACCCGGTAAATCACCACCACCAGTGAAGTCATATGTATAACCGTTTGCGTAACCCATTACGGTGAAAACACGGCTTTGATCGCCACTTAAATCTTCAGCTTTAGACGTAGAAATATCGATATCTACTTTTAATTGATCTGTTAGTTTCCAATCAGCATTAAAGCCAAAAGATTGAATTTTAACGTTGCGGTCTAAACCTTGTTGAACAAAGTCAGTTGCACCTGAGCCCCCACCATTTGGATCGTCAAACGCATTGTGTGACCAATAAGTCACTGTTTCTGTTGATGGATCTACCTGAAAATCACGGAAGTTACCTGGAGTAAACCAGTTTGCATAGTTACTTACTTGAGACTCAACTTCAAATTTTGAATAAATACCGTCAAACGTTAAAGTTAGATCATCGCTAGCAGCGTATTGAAATACCAGTGTACCACTTGTGCGCGTGCGGTCTTCAACGTTTGAAGTTAAATCTAAATTACGTGGTACCCATACATTAAATGCTTCTTTACCTGTACCTGCAGCAGCATCAAAGTCATTTGTTTGGATACGATCGACACGGTAAAAGCCACGTGTATCAGCTTGGTTAATTTGTGCATCACGCTTTTGTACTGATAAAGAGGCTAGTACGCCTAATTTATCTTCCATAAAAGTGTCACTTATGAGACCTGAAAATGCAGGGGTTGTGCTTTCAGATAAGCTGTCGTAAGTTGCTTTTACATTACCCACAGCTTTGAAACCGTCCAAGTCAAAAGGTTTAGCTGTATTTAAATTAATGTATGAACCAATACCACCTTCTTGATTAGCAGCATTTGATGTTTTGTAGATATCTGCACCTGAAATTAGCTCTGAAGCAAGTGTGTCGAAGCTAAACTCACGGCCAGCTCTTTCCGACGCCATTTGACGGCCATTAACAGTAACCAAGTTAAACTGAGGGCCAAAACCACGCACTGATATAAGCTGACCTTCACCACCGCTACGGTCAATAGCAACACCCGTAATACGTTGTAGTGACTCTGCTACGTTTTGATCAGGAAATTTACCAATATCTTCCGCCGAAATACCATCAGAAACGATGAGCGCTTCTTTCTTATCAGAAAAAGAACGCTTAAGGCTACTTATTAAGCCACGAACTTCAATGACTTCGATATCTTTTTCTGCTGTAGTCTCTTCAGCCCCTTGAGCTGCAACATGCCCGCTTGCCAGTACACCAGCGATGGCTAAACTGAGCGCGGTTTTCTTGTTGAACGATAAATTATTGTTAATTATCATTTTTTAAAAACTCCTGATTGTGTGTAGTTATTTTGTCGTTGTGTTGGTTGAATAGTTTCAAAACTATCTCAAATACTATTTATATTATAAATACTTTAAAACAAGAAAAAGTGCAACCTTTTTCTTAATATTAGGCATCATTTTGTTACTATGGATTTTCTTTCTGTTTTCTTTTTTTTAACATAAAACCCAACATTAAAGTGTTGAGTTTAATTACGAAAATGCATAAATAATAACCTGACTGTATTCTTCATCAGGCAATAAGCTAGCTTTTGGATAATTTTCGCGATTGGGCGCATCAGGCCAATTCTGTGCTTCAAGACACAGTGCTTGGCGTGGCTTGAAAGGGTCACTAACAAAATTAGCTGTGTATAATTGCATACCCGGCTGAGTACTTAAGAGCGTTAAACTAATGCCGGTTTGCTGTGACATTAATGTAGCCATTATATGAAGACGGTTATCATTTTCGAATACATAGCAGTGATCTAACCCATTGGCCGCACCTAATTGTGTATCACTTTGCGACAATGCATCTTTTACTAATTTTGGCTTAATAAAATCAAAGCAGCTATTTGCAACGGGAGCAGGTTCACCTAATGGAATGCTGTGCTCGTTAATGGGTAAGTAGTGGGTTGCATTTACCTGCAGTAAATGGTTGGCAATGGTGTCGCTGCCCTCAAGATTAAAATAACAATGGTTGGTAAAGTTAACGAGAGTTTCTTTGTTACACGTTGCTTTAAACTTAAGTGAAAGTTGCCCATTTTCTGCAGTGATGGTTTGCCATACTTTTAATTGGCCCGGAAATCCCTGCTCGCCATCCTCTGAGCAATAATAAAGTTCAACTTCACTATCTGTTTGCTGAATCACTTGCCACTGCGCTTTATTAAAGCCCTTCACACCACCATGCAGACTATTTGGCCCATTATTTTTATCGAGTTGGTAATCTGTTCCGGCTAAAGTAAAACGCCCTTCTGCAATGCGGTTTGCATACCGGCCCACTGTTGCACCTAAATAAAATGGGTTTTGAAGATAATAGTGCGGATCGTCGACGCTGAGCGTCATTTCTTGGTTTTTAAATTTAATGCTTTTGATTATTGCGCCAAATGGCAATATTTCGGCAGTTAAATGCTTAGCGTCACTAAGCTGTATAACCTGCATTGGTTCATCAATGGTTGTCATCGTCACGCACATTCCCCAAAAGTTACCTAAATAACTATATTAGTTAGATAAGGCAGCTATATATATTATAAATAGTATATAACTCATATTGGTAACTCAATTAAAAAACGTTAAATTTTTTAATAAAATTTACAATTGCGTTATTTATTTAACGTTAATACTGACTACCTTTCAGCTATTGGCTCTCAATTATTTATAATGAGCTAAGTTGAAATGTGCGTAACCCCGCAATATCGGTTTGTAAATTAAGCCATATGCTGCTCAAGTGCTGCTTTTTCTTCAGTGCTCAATGCGCGCTTAACTTTTTCAGTAAAGTCGTACCTGACCATAACGACCTTGCCAATTGCGCAGCATTTATTATGCTGAAATGCCTCTTGCTTAAGTACAAAAGAGCTAGTGCCTATGTGTTCTACAGAGGTTTTAATCGTGATCTCGTGGCCATAGAATAACTCCCCTACAAACGACACCTCTATTTTGGCAATAATTAGCTTCCAATCATGTGGGTTTAAGTCTGGCGTAAAAAATTTAAAAATAGGTACGCGTGCGGCTTCAAACCACACGGGTAGTACGGTATTGTTGATGTGTCCGAGTGCATCTGTTTCGCTAAAGCGCGGTATCACTTTTTCAGTAAACATATTAATCCAAAAATAATTATACAAAGGTAAACCATGACGGACTTTATTCGCGTTTATGAAAACGCATTGAGCGATGATTTTTGTGAAAATTTTATTAATACGTTCACGCAAAGCCCGCATGTAAAACAAGGGGTTACATCAGGCGGTGTTGATTTAAAGAAAAAAGACAGCCACGACCTGCACCTAAATAGTCACCCCGAATATGCAGAGCAATTAAAACACATACAACAAACGACTGCACAACATGTTTTTAACTATATTGAAGAACATATTTTTATGATGATTGGCGCCTTTGGCTTAAAGGTTTATCATCCAAAAACGGGGGAGGTCATTGATTTAACTCAAGAGAACTTTGAAGAAGTAGGCAAACCACAGCTCCCTGTCCTTGTGCAGCAAATATTTAGATTAGGCAACATTCAAGCGCAGAAATACGAGGTAAATAAAGGGGGGTACCCATACTGGCACAGCGAAGTGTATCCGCAGTTACAACACAATGAAGCACTGCATCGTGTATTATTGTTTATGTTTTACTTAAACGATGTAGAAGAAGGTGGAGAAACGGAGTTTTATTATCAAAACCGTAAAATAGCTCCTAAAAAAGGCGCTATGGTAATAGCGCCTGGTTACTTTACGCATACACATAGAGGCAATAAGCCAGTATCAAACGATAAGTATATTTTAACCTCGTGGGTGCTATTTAACCGTGCAGAGCAAATATATGGTGCGCCTAATAGCTAAACCAATAAAAAAGCCATAAGTAACACTTATGGCTTTTTTATATATTTAATAGACGAACTCTTTAACCAAGTAGCTCGTCAAACATATCAAACAGCTTATCAAGCTCTTCGACTGTGTTGTAGTGCATACAACCAATACGTACTACACCGCCTTTATCAAGCACGTTTAACTGCTTACACAAACCTTGCGCGTAAAAATGTCCATCCCACACACATATATGCTGTTTGCCTAAAAACTCTGAAACGGCGCGAGGCTCAAGCCCTTCAAATGTTAAAGCAAACGTAGGGGTACGTTCGTTTAAGCGATCAAAGTCATCAATACCGTACAATTTTATACGAGGGTAGTTAACCAAACGCGTTAAAAAATGCTCACTAAGCGCCATCTCATGCTGTTTGGTTTTAGCAAACGCCACGCTTAGCTTTTCGCGGCGCGTATGGCCATCATCAAGCTCGCTTATTGCAGCAATGTAATCAACAGCAGCAACAAAGCCTGCCATTGCTTCAAAGCTTTGGGTACCGGTTTCCCAGCGTCCCGGCGCTTCATCTTTAGCGGGTTCGACTTTATAAGGTGTAAAACCTTCTAAGTGCTCAGTTTTACCAAAAACCATACCTAAGTGCGGGCCAAAAAACTTATATGCCGAGCAGGCTAAAAAGTCACAATTAAGTGCCTGTACGTCAATAAGCTCATGCGGCGCATAATGCACAGCATCAACATACACAAGAGCGCCTACAGCATGAGCAAGCTCTATAATACGTTTAATGTCGTTAATTGAGCCTGTGGTATTTGAGGCATAGGTAACAGCCACCAACTTAGTCTTGCTGTTTAATAAGCTTTCAAACTGCGTCATATCTAGGCTGCAATCGGCTTCATTAATCAAGGCAGTATTAACCTTAACGCCTTTATCTTCTGCGGCTTGCTGCCATGACGATACATTTGAGAAGTGATCGGCGTTAGTCACGATAATCTCATCACTTGCCTGCCAATTTCGCGAAATAGCACGGCTAAAACTAAAGGTAAGGCTGGTCATGTTAGGGCCAAACACTATATTTTGAGCGCTTGGCGCATTGAGTAAATCTGCTGCAGCTTGGCGGGCATTTGCCATTAACTCAACGGTTTTGTCACTTGAAAAAAACGCACCGCCCAGGTTTGAGTTGTAGTGCCCTAAATAAGCAGACATAGCATTAAGCACTGACTGAGGCACTTGAGAGCCACCTGGGCCGTCTAAAAATATTGGCGATTTACCATCAACGGTTTGTATTAGTGCAGGAAACTGCTCACGTAATTGCGCTATGTTCATGAGCATTCCTTAAGAGGTAAGTACAAAACAATCCAGATAACCTGGCTTGCTGGCATCAATTTTATTCATTGGTGTGGCGTTGTGCCACACTTGACGGTCGTTTATAAGCGCAAACATTCCGTCTTTAATTTCCATTTTAAAACATGGCTCGGCTTGTTTGTTTTCATATACAAGTAGCTCGCCACCTTCAAGGTTTTCATGCGAAACACCGCATACACATACGTGGTCAAAGCCATCTTGGTGAACGCCTTCAGGCGCTGCTGGTGTATCGCTATCAATTGCAAGCATTCTAAATTGATGTATTTCAATATCGCGCTGTTCATCAATACCTGTAATAGCACAAAATTCGCTAACAATACTTTTCATGCCATCTGATTCAAGTAAGCTTTGCTCTAAATTTTCGTAAGTACGCTCAACGTTGCCTTGAAACGTATTAATTGAATCGTCTTGGACAAATGCTTTGGCAGCTTGCAATTTTAGCTCACCATTTTGAAATTTAATTACTGAATAACGACGCTTACGAAATTCACCATCTGCATAAGGATTTGCAGGTAGGTTGTCAAAAGAAGGCTTAACCAAATCAATATTTGCTTGGTTAATAAAACGAAGTTGCAGTAAATTCTGGTTGTTTAATGCAGTCATGAAATCTCGCCTAAAATAATGAGAATATTGGGAGGGATTTTAATGCATATAGCGAGGAATTATTGCTTTATTATCTAACTAAAAAGCAAATAATACTTAAATTTAATTCAATATAAAATTATTAAAGCATGAATAATCTAAATTAACTTTAAACAATAAAAAACCCGCCGAAGCGGGTTTTTTATTCAAACTCTATAAATTAAACAGCTTGCTGAATAATTACATTGTCTGCTTTTTTAGTGTACTGAGGCATACGGTGGAAGTTCAAGTAACGGTAAGTATCTGCTGCTGTTGCATTGATTTTCGCTGCATATTCTTGGTACTCAGCTGGAGTAGGTAATTTACCTAAAATTGCCGCTACTGCTGCAAGCTCTGCTGATGCTAAGAATACGTTTGCGCCTGTACCTAAACGGTTAGGGAAGTTACGTGTTGAGGTAGAAACAACCGTTGCTTTATCTGCAACACGTGCTTGGTTACCCATACACAGAGAACAACCTGGAGTTTCGATACGTGCACCAACACGACCAAAGATACCGTAGTAACCTTCGTCAGTAAGCTGATCTTTATCCATCTTCGTTGGTGGAGCAACCCAAAGTTGTGTTGGGATACGACCGGTGAAACCATCTAGTAATTTACCAGCAGCACGGAAGTGACCAATGTTAGTCATGCAAGAGCCGATGAATACTTCATCGATTTTCTCGCCTGTAACGTCAGATAGTAAACGCGCATCATCTGGGTCATTTGGAGCACAAAGTACTGGCTCTTTAATGTCAGCTAGGTCAATTTCAAGTACGTGCTTGTATTCTGCATCCGCGTCAGCTTCCATAAGTTCTGGGTTAGCTAACCAATCTTGCATTGCAGTAATACGACGCTCGATTGTACGAACATCGCCGTAACCTTCAGAGATCATCCACTTAAGCATAACAATGTTAGACTCAAGGTATTCGCTGATAGACTCTTTAGAAAGCTTAACAGTACAACCTGCTGCTGAACGCTCTGCTGATGCATCTGATAACTCAAACGCTTGCTCAACAGTTAAGTGCTCAACACCTTCAATTTCTAGCACACGACCAGAAAATTCGTTGATTTTACCCTTCTTCTCAACCGTTAATAGCCCTTCTTTGATACCGTAGTAAGGGATTGCATGTACAAGGTCACGTAACGTGATACCTGGTTGCATTTCACCTTTAAAGCGAACCAAAATAGATTCAGGCATATCAAGAGGCATAACACCAGTTGCGGCTGCGAATGCAACTGCACCTGAACCTGCTGGGAACGAAATACCTAATGGGAAACGCGTATGTGAATCACCACCAGTACCTACAGTATCTGGTAATAACATACGGTTTAACCAAGAGTGAATTACACCGTCACCTGGGCGAAGTGAAACACCGCCACGGTTCATGATGAAATCAGGAAGCGTATGGTGAGTGTTTACGTCAATTGGTTTAGGGTAAGCAGAAGTATGACAGAATGACTGCATCGTTAAATCTGCAGAGAAGCCTAAACATGCTAAGTCTTTAAGCTCATCACGTGTCATAGGACCTGTAGTATCTTGCGAACCTACAGTAGTCATTTTAGGCTCACAGTATTGGCCTGGGCGAATACCAGCAACATTACATGCTTTACCCACCATTTTTTGTGCTAGTGTAAAGCCCTTGTCTGACTCTTCAGTCACTGCTGGTACTTTAAATACATCAGTAGCACCTAAACCTAAAGATGTACGTGCTTTGTCTGTTAAACCACGACCAATGATAAGTGGAATACGACCACCAGCACGAACTTCATCAAGGATTACGTCTGATTTAAGTTCAAAAGTAGAGATCACATCATCTGTACCATGGCGTTTAACAACACCCTCGTATGGGTAGATGTCGATTTGGTCGCCCATGTTGAACTCATCAACATTTAATTCGATTGGTAATGCGCCAGAATCTTCCATTGTGTTAAAGAAGATAGGTGCAATTTTATTACCTAAACATACACCACCAACACGTTTGTTTGGTACAAATGGGATATCATCACCCATAAACCAAAGCACAGAGTTAGTTGCAGATTTACGAGAAGAACCAGTACCTACAACGTCACCTACATAAGCAAGTGGTAAGCCTTTAGTTTTTAATTCTTCAAGCTGAACGATAGGACCGACTTCACCTGCTTTGTCTGGGTTTATTCCATCACGCTCATTTTTTAGCATCGCCAAAGCATGAAGTGGGATATCAGGACGTGACCATGCATCCGGTGCTGGTGATAAGTCATCAGTATTTGTTTCACCCGTTACTTTAAATACAGTAACAGAGATTTTTTCAGCTACTGCAGGCTTATTTGTAAACCATTCAGCCGCAGCCCAAGATTCGATAATTTGCTTAGCAAACGCATTACCCGCTTTAGCTTTTTCTTCTACGTCGTAGAAAGCATCAAACATAAGTAGTGTATTTGAAAGGCCTTTTACTACGATCGGCGCTAATGACTCGTCATCAAGTAGGTCAATCATTGGCGCGATGTTGTATCCGCCTAACATTGTTCCTAATAGTTCAGCTGCTTTTTCTTTAGAGATTAGAGAAGTACTTACTTCACCTTTAGCAACAGCGGCTAAAAAGCCTGCTTTGATATATGCAGCATCATCCACACCTGGTGGTACACGATTAACTAATAAATCTAGAATGAATTCTTCTTCACCTGCCGGTGGATTTTTTATTAATTCAATAAGATCAGCAGTTTGCTGAGCATCTAATGGCGCTGGTACGATACCTAACGCGGCACGTTCTTCTACGTGTTTACGATATTCTTGTAGCACAATATTGCCCTCTTGGTGACGTGAAAGTATTCGGTAGCGCTTCATGCGCACTTGTTACCCAATACTTATAGTATTCTAACGCGTAATTATAAAGCTTTTATAGATAGATGAAAATCCATCCAGTTACACAACTGATTATACCGGCTATAAATAACATGAATAGTGGTTGCGGTAAATTCTATTTCCATGAATACTTGTTAAGTAATAATCATTACGATTTAAATGGCAACCATAAAAAAACCCAGCATAAGCTGGGTTTCTATCATCAAAATAATCTATTAACGTAAAACTTTTACCGTTTTGATTGTTTTGATGTGCGCTTCAACACGGCGGTTTTCTGCGTGTGCAGCTGCTGTGTTAGCCTCATTTTTAAGGCGCTCTTCACCTAAACCTACCGTAGTGATACGGTCAGACGCAATACCATCGTCCATTAACTGCTTAGCTACAGCGTCAGCGCGTTTTTTTGATAACCACTTGTTGTAAGATGCTTTGCCTACTGCTGAAGTATGACCTTCTAAAAGCACTGTTGTTTCTGGGTAATCTTTTAAGAACGATGCAATTTTATCGATGTCGTCTAAGTAACGCTGTGATACAGCTGAATTGTTATTAGGGAAAGTCACTAATAAACTTACAGTTACTTCTTTATCTTCGTATAAAGTACAACCAGTACCATCAACAGCGTCTGTCATTGGTGTATTAGCACACTTATCGTCAACATCTAGAATGTTGTCGTTATCGCTATCAACAGGTGCTACTTGCACTTCAACAACTTCTGGCGCAGGCTGCACTGGCTCAGCAGGCATAGTGTTTTGACCAAAGAAATAGTTAATACCTAATTTAGCGCCAACATCTGTGTAACCTTTATCAATACCTTGGTATACAGCAGTTTCAACGTTAGCAAATAAGTTATCTGTAATGAAATGTCTGTAACCAACACCTGCGTTTAAGAACGTGTTGTCATCAACTACGTCCATTGATTTAATACCAACTAAACCGTAAAAAGGGCCGCCATCTAAATGGTAAAGCGCGTCAATACCAAAACGGCTTCCATCAATATTGTTACGGTTACCAGCAGCTTTATCGAATGCATTGAAATCAAGATCTGCATACTCTAAACGAGCACTCCAAAAATCACTGAAACGGTAACCCGCTTCAAGACCAAAACCAGTCGACTCATTTACGTCTAGACCAGCTTGTGCGCTCATATTTTCCCAAGACGCATCGTAGTAGTCGCCAAATGCGCCAATATAGAAACCTTCTTGCTTGTCAGCAGCAAATGAAGATACGCTAGTTGCAGCTAACGCAATTGCAATAGTTAGTGATTTTAATTTCATTGTTTTCTTCCCATTTTAACAACTAATAAATTGTGGCTAATTAAGTACTAGCTCACTAAGTTTTATACAGACTAACTTAACTTTTGTTAATCAATACTTAACGAAAAATAAAGTTTATAATTTTTTTCAATGCGATATAACGATATCCAACAAGTCAGTTTAGGCGAAATTTAAAACTTTACCTAGCTAGAAACCAACTAGTTGATTATATAAATCGATAATCTGCAGAAGACACAAAGACAACTCAATTAATTGTTCTTGCTCACAATGAAACTAACTTATCTTTATACATTTAGATAGTAACACCAGAATTTGCTTTGCTCAATCAATGAACATCTCTGTTCTATAATATCGTTATTTATAATCATTAACTTATCTATTTTTACAACACTTAAGTACCACAAAAGGTTTTGTAGTTAGTATCATTTAAATGCACCTTTTGAAATTCGGTCATATCATCGCTGAATAAGTACGGATTATTAGCCACTTTGATAAAACGACTCATCAGCTTGCTTGAACCAAGCTCATTATACTCAGCTAATATTGTTTCAATTATATGATTTCGCGGAATGATACATGGGTTCGCTGCTCGCATGATTTCGTAGCTTTCGTTGCTTATTCGTCTTTGCCACTTGTTCGCCCACTCAGTTAATTCTTCGGGAAGAGTTGCGTTGCCATTCACAAACTCCGTTAATGCATCAAAAGTATTGGTGTAATCAAGATGGTGCTCTTGCAATAATGTTAACAGCTCAGAAACAAGCTCCTTATCGCCCTCTTTCACGCCAACCAAGCCTAATTTTTTACCCCACATTGCTGTAAACTCAGTATTAAATTTTTCTGAAAAACGATGTATGAGAGGAGTCAGTAATGACACCGCTTTTTCTTCGTCATCACTAATTAGCGGTATAAGGCTTTCAGCTAAACGTGCACAATTCCAACTCGCCATATTTGGCTGATTACCAAAAGCATAACGCCCTTGTTTATCTATAGAACTAAATACGGTGTCAAAGTCAAAATTATCCATCATCGCACATGGGCCATAATCTATGGTCTCACCGCTTACTAGCGTGTTGTCGGTATTCATAACACCATGGATAAATCCTACGCGCATCCAATTAATTATTAAGCTTACCTGGTTATTAGTCACTGATGCTAAAAAAGCTAGATACCGTTCTGGGCCTTCACTCTTTATTTCAGGGTAATGGCGTTCAATAGCTAAATCCGCTAGTTTTTTTAAACCTTCAATATCACCTTGTGTTGCCAAATATTGAAACGAGCCAACCCGAATATGACTACTTGCTATGCGAGTAACAACAGCACCGGGCTGAGGCTGGCTGCGGTAAACAGTTTCGCCTGTACCTACAACAGCTAAACAGCGAGTGGTTGGAATACCTAATGCGTGCATAGCTTCACTCATTACGTATTCACGTACTGCAGGGCCTAGTGCACATTTTCCATCGCCACCTCTAGAATACGGGGTAACGCCTGAGCCTTTTAATTGAATATCCCATAGCTGATTTTTATCGTCATTTACAGCGCCAAGCAAATGCGCGCGCCCGTCACCTAAGCGCGGCGAAAAGTGTCCAAACTGATGCCCAGAATAACCCAGTGCCACTGCCTTTACAGATTGCGGCTCATTGCCTGCAAAATTGCTAGCACGCAGCTGCGGCTCAACATCTAGATTAAATTGCTTAGCTAACGATGCGTTCCACAATAGCAACTGCGGAGCAGCAACACTCGATGGTTGATCCTCTATTGCAAAGTTATCTGCTATATCTGTGTATCTAGGCACTAATTTCATTATCAATCCTCTGCCTTTTGGCGTATGCCAACCCGGTTATCACCAACGCTATAGGCCACAATTAAACTAAGTTCTTGTAGGCTTAAACCACTTTGCTTTTGCATTTCGTTAAAAAATGCCTGCGCTGCAGTGAGTGATTTTTTAGTTTGGAGCCCGCCATCAATTATTTTATGCGCTCTTAGGTAACTTTCTACATCGCGCGAAAGTAAAAATGTATCTTTACCAAACGCTCTTAAAGCATAGGGGCCTGTATTGCCGCCCAACCGAGCACCGTGTTTTTTTAAATGCGCCCACAAACCAATAATATTATCTGTTGGCCACTGGGCAATAAACTTACTAAAGCTGCCATGTTCCTGTGCTATTTCGTGGATCATGTAAGCATTTTCAGGAATCGTTTTCACTTTTTTATAATTACGAATAATGCGCTCATCGGTTGCCTTTTGCTCTAGCATATCGGGCGGCATCATTAATAATTTATCAACACTAAACTCCCAAAAAACCTCTCTAAAGCCTGGCCATTTACTGTTTATTACCGACCAATAAAAGCCACTTTGAAAAACTTTTCGGGTAAATTCTTCAAGCCAATCGTCGTCACTTAACGTGCTTAACGCTTTTTTAGATAAAGGTTTTGCGAGTAATAACTTAAGCATTTTTTCAGAGCCTTTTCGCTCTACCGCTCGCTTATAAATATCGCTAAATTTTTCCATCTGATTAATGCCTTACTTCTTCTTTGAGTCTAGTGTACGAGAAAAGCAGCCAATACGTAACCACCGCTATTTTCGATGAGCTAATCTATATTTAGCAGCTTGACACCTAGATGGCTAAAATGTTTTAATCGCCGCAATTACCCTATTTAAATTGTATTTGTTTTTACTTTTAAGCGAATACAAAGGGCTAGAAGAGGTGCGTTATTCAGGTAGCGTATGTTAGGAGCGCAAACTCCAGTGAGCATACGTGAGGGGAATACCGCCGAGAGGTAAACGCTTTTGCGAAGCAATTACTTCGGGCGACTAGGTTGAATCCTAGCGACTGTCACCAAGAGCTGTTTTTTAGCAGCTTATTAGTTTGGTGGAGAGCTTCTGGTCTTAAATAATAAGGCCGTGCGCCCTATTATTTTAAGCCCATTCGCTCTTCGAATACTGTTCGAACGACGTTAATGCGGCTCACATCATAAAGCCCCTTTAATATCTCGAACACCTTATAGGTTCGTAAGAGATGATCAACAACTTCAATTTAGACGACTACGCACTGTGGACAGCGCTTGTAACGCCGTTTGATCAACAAGGTAATGTTGACTACGACACGCTCACAAAACTTGTTAGCGAACAAGAAGCGGCACACAACGGTATTTTACTGCTCGGTAGTACAGGTGAAGGCTTAGCGCTTACACTTAAAGAACAGCAAGGCATTGTTGAGCACGTGTGCCAATTAAAACCCAGTGTACCGCTTATGGTTGCTGTAGGCGGTAGTAATTTAGCCCAACAAAAAGAATGGGTTAGCTACTGTAACCAATTACCTATTCACAGCTACTTATTAGGCTCGCCTCTTTATGCAAAACCAGGGGCTGTAGGTCAAACACATTGGTACGAAAGCTTATTAAACGAAAGCGCACATCCGTGTATGTTATACAACGTACCTGGGCGTAGCGGTGTAAGTATTCCGGTGCAAACCATCGAAAATTTACAGGCGCACCCAAAGCTGTGGGCGTTAAAAGAAGCCAGTGGCAACATCACCCAGTTTGAAGCATACCGACAAGCCGCGCCTAATTTAGCGCTATACAGTGGCGACGATGCACTTATGCCCTATTTCGCGCAAGCTGGGGCAAAAGGCTTAGTATCGGTTGCGGCAAACGCATGGCCAAAACAAACGCACGAGTTTGTAAAACGCAGCCTAAGTGGCCAATACCCCAATTTATTTGCTCAGTGGACTCGCGCTATTAATAGCCTTTTTGCTGTAGCAAACCCTATTCCCGTTAAAGTGTTAATGCACCAACAAGGCCGCTTAAGTAGCCCGTTGCTGCGCCCACCTTTAACACATCTTGAGTTAACGCAAACCGATTGCATTACCACTGCAAACGACACCATTTTATCTTGGCATTAAATACAGGTTTTATAATGAGCTGGTTAGAACTACTAAATAATTTAGAATCGGGCGCAGTACGCGCAGCATCACAAAACGAAAGCGGCCAATGGGAAGCTAACGTAGAAGTAAAACAAGGCATTTTAGAAGCCTTTAAAAATGGCACTAACACTGAGTTTGCAGGTGGTTTTGTAGATAAACACAACCTTGCACCGCAAGAGTTTAGTACTGACGATGGCGTGCGTATGGTACCAGGTGGTTCAAGCGTTCGTCGTGGTGCATACTTAGCTAAAGGCACTATTATTATGCCACCAGCGTACGTAAACATTGGCGCATACATCGACGAAGGCACTATGGTTGATAGCCACGCATTAGTAGGCTCGTGTGCACAAGTAGGTAAAAACGTACATTTGAGCGCAGCTGTTCAACTTGGCGGTGTACTTGAGCCAATTGGTGCAAGCCCAGTTGTGGTTGAGGACGATGCGTTTATTGGCGCAGGTTGTGTCATTGTTGAAGGCGTAGTGGTTAAAAAAGGCGCGGTACTTGCACCAGGCGTGCGCTTATCTGCAACCATTCCGGTGTACGACTGCGTTAATGAGCGTCAGCTAGATAAAGGCGAGCCAATCCCAGAATACGCAATTGTAATACCTGGCTCTCGCCCGGCGTCTAACGAATGGGCACGAGAGCAAGGCTTAAGCATGTCGTGTGCGTTAATTGTTAAATACCGCGACGAACAAAGCGATGCATCATTATTGCTAGAAGAGGTTTTACGATAATGAGCTTTTTGAGCACGCCAATCAAAACCGCTGTTAATACGCTTACACAGCAACTTGATACACCTTTTTTTGTTTACGACCTAGATAAACTAAACGCACACCTTACGCGCTTAGTTGCGCAAACCGATGTAAAACTTTGGTATGCAGTAAAAGCGAACCCGCTTTCTAAGATTATTCAAAGCTTAGATAGCGCAAGCTTTAACTTTGACGTAGCAAGTAAAGGTGAACTTGAACAAGTCCTTGCACAAGGTATTAGTTCGCAGCGCGTGCTCAACACAGGGCCTGCAAAGAGCCCTAAACAAATTAAACACTTTATTGAGCGCGGTGTGCGCATATTTGTTGCCGAAAGCCTCAATCAAGTACGTTGGTTAAACCAACAAGCGCAGCTGCAAAATACGCAGCTGCAAGTTTTATTGCGTGTGCAACTACGCTGGCCTGAAGGTAAAAAAAACCCACTAGGCGGCGACAGCCTTACACCATTTGGTTTAGGCTGCGATGAATGGCAAGCACTAAATACCGCCGATTACCCAGGCCTTAGCTTTGATGGCCTGCATATTTTTCAATGGGGCAACATGCTTAGCACGCAAAAGCTAAGCGAGCTGTGGTCGCAAATGATTGCACCGCTGACCACCTTGGCTAATAACTTAAATATAAACCTTAAAATTTTAGATTTAGGCGGCGGTTTAGGTATTCCTTACACCCCAAACGAAGCAACACTTGAGTGGGATGGCCTTATAGCCGCGCTTGCTAAAATTAAAAAAGAGGCGGGTGTAGACGAGTTATGGATGGAGCTTGGTCGTTACGCTGTAGGCGAATGCGGTCATTACGCCAACCCCATCGTTGAGAGCAAACAAAACTATGGTCAGCAGCAAGTTATTTTAAGCGGTGGTATTAACCACTTATTGCGCCCAGCTGTTACAAGCCAAGATTTTCCTGCTGCGTTACTGCGAGAATCAACAGCGCCAAAACAAGCAATGAGCTTATATGGCCCATTATGCACAGCACTTGATTGTTTAGGCGAGCATAACTTACCAAGCGATTTAAACGAGCAAGACTGGCTGGTATTTAGCCAATGTGGCGCCTATGGTTTTACCGAAAGCATGCCGTATTTTTTATGCCATGAGCTGGCAGCAGAATACGTTTTACAAAATGGTGAGCTTACCTGCGTACGCCAAGCAGAAGATGCCAGCCACTATTTAAGGTAATAAACATGAGCATAACGACACCAATCAGCCAAGAAAACATTGTAGTAGGGGAAGTGGCAAACGGCTTACCTCTCACTATTCCTGTGTATCGCTTAAAAGGCGATGGCAGCGGGCCAAGCATTTATATTCAAGCCAACATGCATGGCGCTGAAGTACAAGGTAACGCGGTTATTTTTCAGCTACTAGAGCAATTAAAACAGCTCAATTTAAAAGGCGACATTACCTTAGTACCTTATGCTAACCCTATTGGCTGTAATCAAAAGTCAGGGGAATTTACCCTTGGCCGATTCGACCCAATTACTGGCACTAACTGGAACCGCATGTATCACTACAATAGTGATTTAGTCACCCAGTTTGCCAAAGATCATAGCCAGTACGACGATGCAGCTTTAAAAAGTAACTTTAAACAAGCCTTGCTTGATGAAATAGATACTAAACTCAACGGCCCCGCGTATTTGCTCAATACAGGTAAACGCATTGCGCTTAACCTGCAAAAGCTTGCGCACCAAGCCGACATAGTCCTTGATTTACACACAGGGCCTATCTCAAGCAAGCACTTATATTGCCCAACGTATGCAATCGACAGCGCTCGTTATTTTAACATTGAACATGTACTGCTGATCCCAAGCGACTTTGATGGCGCCATGGACGAAGCCAGCTTTTGCCCATGGTGGCACCTAAGTAGTGCACTTGAAGCACAAGGCAGGAACTTTAACGTACAGGTAGAAGCCTTTACTGTTGAGCTAGGTAGCCAAGAAAAAATAGACCTAAAAGAAGCACTCAACGATGCAAATAGCATTTTAAGTTACCTAAATCATAAAAATGTATTGGTAGATGCACCCCATAAACCAGCTAATATAACTCGCTATGCGTGTAACCTAGATGACTACTTTGCCTATTACGCCCCTATTGGCGGCATGGTTGAATATGTAGCCCCACTAGGTGGGCATATTAAAGCAGGCGAGCCCATTGCACATGTTTTACGCATGGAGCGCTACTTGAGTGAGCAGCCACTACAAACGCTGAGTCTTGATTGCGATGCTATCGCTATTTTGCACTTTGCCTCAGCAAGCGTTAATCAAGGCACTGAGTTGTATAAATTTTTTACAAACGTATTTGAGCTATAGCTCACCCTTCTCATTGCGTGAGAGTACATTAATCTCCTAAGTTAATGTACATTAGATAAAGCGGCTTTGGCCGCTTTTCTTTTGATCTATCAGTACCGCTTTTAACGTAATGTAAACAGTTCAGTAAAAGTTCACTGTACCTAATGTAAAAAGCGTTATAATAAAATAAATCACAACCTACCCAATACTCACAAGGAATTACAATGAGCTGGCGCCACTGGATCACCCTTTCAGCTTTACTAAGTACCGCAGCATTTGCGCAAGACGAAGTACCAACAAACGAGCAAGACAGCAGCATAGAACTCGTCAAGCAATGTATTTTGAATGAAGTAATTGGGGGCGATGGCAAGCAAACACTCGATGAGCTTCGTAAAAAATGCTCTGCACTGGAAGAAAACAAACAACTGACCGCACTTGATAAACGCCAAGCACGTGAAGCGGTAGGCAAAAAAAATCGTAATGTAATCACACCCCATAAACGTAATTACATATTGCCATTATCATATGTTTCGCATCCTAACGATCGCCCGTTCGATCGTTTTGACGAGCTCACAGACGAACAAGATGGTGATACACTCGATAACTTAGAAGCTAAATATCAGCTTTCAATCAAGGTCCCCTTGTTTGACGAATTCTCTGACGAAGACCAAGCCTTGTATTTTGGCTTTACCCTGCAATCGTATTGGCAAATTTATAACTCGGAAATTTCATCGCCATTTCGTGAAACTAACTACGAGCCAGAAATTTTCTGGATGAATTACCTTGATCCAGAAAACGTACTCTGGGGCGATGAAATGGCTATTGTGCTAGGTATATCGCATCAGTCAAATGGCCGTAGCCAACCAAACTCGCGCTCGTGGAACCGTATTTACGCCGATTTCATTTGGGAAAACCGAGGCTTTGTTTTTAGTTTTAAACCTTGGTACCGCATAGCTGAAGACGAAAAAGAAGATCTGCTAGACGCAAAAGGTGACGATAACCCCGATATTTACAAATACATGGGGTATTTTGAATTTAGTGGTGCGTATCGTTATCACGATCATGAATTTAGCTTTATGACTCGCAACAATTTAAATTCAGACAATCGCGGTGCACTTCAGCTTGATTGGTCATTTCCTTTGTGGGGCCGCGTTCGTGGCTACGCGCAATACTTTAACGGCTACGGTGAAAGCCTAATTGATTACAACGCCGATGTTGAGCGGATTGGCGTGGGTATCTTATTAACCGATTTGTTATAAAATCAGCGCATAAAAAAGCCAAGCATTAATTATTAAGTGCTTGGCTTTTTTAATTAAAAATTACTCGTTATTTTTTTACGGCAAACACACCTTCAAACTCAGCAACTACATTGTCACCATCATAAATGGTTACCGGCACAACATAACTTGTTTTACCATCGGCTTCTAAATCGCTTAATTTACCTTTACACGCTTGTAAATCGACACAACCGCGCGGATCTGTATTGAGTGGCTTTAAGTACTTAATATTGGCATCAGCCAGTACAATATTACCTTCAAGCCCCGCTTCTTTGAGCGCCAAATACGTTGCTCCCCAGCCAGTTAATGTGGCTAAGCTATAAATAGAACCAGCAAACATGGTGTTATGTAAATTTAAATTAGCGTCTAAATCAGCGCTGGTTGTAAATTGCCAATCGGTGTAACTTTCTACTTTAATGCCCATTGCATCACTAATAGGAATTGATTCCCGCCAGATATTTTGTAGCACTTGAGTCCAATTAGGATGACGGAACCAACCTGGCTCACTCGGCTTTTGCTTAACCATTTTAAAATGCTGAACATCACCGTAAGCTAAGTGCGCTTTTTCTTTTAATTCGTAGCCGTGGCGCTTATAAAATTCAAGTGCGCGTTCGCGTGCAAATAACACTAGTTCATCGGCATTTTGTGTCCATGCTATTTTTTCTAAATCGTGTAACAGACGACTGCCAATATGCTGATTTCGGTTACCTTCAGCCACCGCCATATAACGAACCTGAGCTTGCTCATGGTTATTAAAATGTAATCGAGCCACCCCTAATACTTCACCCTCTTTATTTTTTATAAACCGGTGTTCAGCGTCCTGCTCTAAATCATCTTGTTCAGAACCCCTGGGCTCACCCCATGGAGCACGTAATACTTCCCAACGTAATTGATAATAAGCTTGCCAATCTTCGCTACTTTGTGGGGTACTTACTTGAAACATACTTACTCCTGTTGTTGTAAAAGCCGCATGTAAAAATTTAAAAAGGCCTCAACCTGTTGATGGCAAATACCATACTCCATCTTAAAAAAACTGCAAATACGACTTTGGTGAGACTTTATAAATGCGTAAAAAATTAATGACAAATCACATTGCGCTTTAACCAAGCTGGTTTATGATAAAGATCATGACCACATATATTGATGCCTCAACAGGCCTAATTAATAGCCATTTTATTGAAGGCAGCCAAAATGAAGGAGTCCTACTTTATTGGCACAACGTAAATGGCGAGCACATTCAAGTGCGCGAGTATGGTAATTTGCGGTGGCTGCTAATTAATAATACGTTGCAATCCATTATCGATGTCAAAAACCCTGAAGCGCTGTTGTTTCCTCACTTACAATATTTGGCTAAACAATGGCAAACACTTTCACCACCTAATAACGTGCTTGAACTTGGGCTAGGTGGTGGGGCTATTCGCAACTATTTACTTAACCAATACCCCCAAGTAAATATAACGTCAGTTGAAAAAAACGCAGAAATATTGGCGTGTTATTCACAGTTTTTTGCAATCAAAAGTGATGAGTGTTTACTTTGCGCTGACGCGCAGCAGGTGTTAAATACTGCCCGAAATATTGATTGGATTATTTTAGATTTGTTTAGCCACATAGACGCACCCCGTTTTTTATTTGAACGCGCATTTTATGAAAAAATCTACTCAGCGCTGAACAACAACGGGACACTCTTTATTAATTTTTTATCGCAACACAGCTCACAGTTAAAGCAACTTCAGCAACAATTACACAATGTATTTGGCTGTGATATTCACCCTCAAAAAATTAAGGGGTACGTTAACCATATTGTTGTGATTCACAAGCAAACACCTTAAACAAATAAGTTAAACGTAACCGGCCCATCATTACATAAACTCACTTGCATATCGGCACCGAACTCCCCAGTTGCTACTTTAATTCCTAACGCTTTGGCTTGGTCAACAAAATACTCATACAACTCATTAGCTTGGCTTGGGGTTGCCGCCGATGAAAAGCTCGGGCGCATTCCTTTTTTGGTATCAGCCGCTAATGTAAATTGCGAAACCACTAGTAACTCTCCGCCTATATCTTTTAGGCTTAAGTTCATTTTGTTGTTTTCGTCGGTAAAAATTCGGTAATTACTGACTTTATGTAAAAGCTTATCGGCAGCGTGTTTATCGTCTGCTTTTTCAACACCTAACAAAAGTAAAATACCTTGCGCTACTTGCCCAATTACTTGGTTGTTAACTTCTACCTTTGCGTGTTTTACGCGCTGTATTAACCCTTGCATTTAACTTATATCCTTTGATTTAGGTTCTTCTTCCAGTTCTATTTCTGGGGTATCCTCAATATCATTTGGGCTAATACACGCTGTAAATTCGGCGCCTAAAAGCACGACTACCCACGCTAAATACACCCACACAAATAAAATTGGAATAGTGGCTACTGCACCGTAAATAACCTCATACGAAGGAAAGTGGCTAATATAAAGTGCAAAGCCTTTTTTAGTTAACTCAAACAACAGTGCAGCAAATAATGCCCCTGGCAGTGCGGCTTTAAACGATACGCGTGTATTAGGCACTAGGGTATAAAGCATGATGAACCCCATCATCGAAATTCCATAAGGGAGCAATTTTAATAAAAAACCACTAAACCCTGGAATACCTTGGTCAGCAAACGAGACTAACGACACAATGTACGAAGTTACACCAATACTTGCCCCCAGTAACACTGGGCCTAAACTCAGTACCATCCAATACACTGCAAATGAAATCATCATCGGGCGCTTTTTCTTAATACGCCAAATGCGGTTGAGCGTTGCATCTACATTACGTATTAAAAGTAAGGCAACAGCGGCTAAAAAACCTATACCCACTGCAGTCATTTGATTGGCATTTCCTGCAAAGGAGCTAATATGCTCTCTGATCACATCCGTAGAAGTCGGTACAAAGTTAGTAAACAAAAAGCTTTCTATTTCCATGCGTGTCGATTCAAACCCCGGAAACGCTGAAAATATAGCAACACCCACCGCAATAAGTGGTATTAATGAAAGTAGCGTTACGTAAGCAAGGTAACCAGCATTAACTGTAATTTGATCATCTATACAACGGTTAATATATTGCATCCACCAGCCGGGTTGCTGGCGTATAAAGGACTTAACTTGCTGTTTGTAATGGGAGAGCTTATCATTCATACAATTGACTTGTGCTTATCGAGTTTTGATTATCATAACAATCAGCACCGGAATTTACAGCACTTACACGTAAATAGGGAATCAAATGAAAAAACAAACACTGTTAAGCGCATCAATACTTGCCCTAACGTTAGCATTATCTGGCTGTCAATCAGCTTACTATTCTGCAATGGAAAAAGTAGGCGTTCACAAACGTGACATTCTTATTGACCGCGTAGAAGAAACAAAAGAGTCGCAAGAAGAGTCTCAAGAAGAGTTTCAGTCAGCGCTTGAACGTTTAACTACACTTATTAATTTTGACGGCGGTGAGCTACAAGATGCTTACAACCAACTCAATGACGATTACGAATCAAGCCTTAAAGCCGCAGACGACGTTACTACCAATATTAATAAAGTAGAAGACGTTGCTGAAGCATTGTTTGATGAGTGGAGCGATGAGTTAGAACAGTACAAAAGCGCTTCGTTAAAACGCGAAAGCAGTAAAAAACTTAACGCCACTAAGCGCCAGTTTGATCAGCTTCTTCGCTCTATGCGAAGTGCTGAAAGTAAAATGGAACCAGTACTCTCATCACTAAAAGATAACGTTTTGTACTTAAAGCATAATTTAAATGCACAGGCAGTTGCTGCTATAAAAGGTGAATTTACTAACCTTAAACGCGATATTCAGATACTGATGAACGACATGAACAAGTCAATTGCCGATTCAAACAAATTTATTGAACAAATGAACAAAGCCTAATAATGCTACTTAATATAGCTCCCCTAAAAGCCTGTTACCCTAACAGGCTTTTTTAAAATTATTTTTTGTTACGATTAACACATTGTTTAATAAATAGCGTTTGTTAAACTTTTACCTAATTGAAGCAATAAAAATAATAAAAATGAAATTACACACACTGTGCTTACTTGTTTCCTCAAGTTTTTTAGCCGCCTGTAGCACAAACAACAATATCAATGTTATTGCAGGGCAAGACAGCGTAACGCCAATTCATGAATCAGGTGAGCGTAAAGATCGCTATCACAATCTCTATATGGGCGAAAAAACCTACCCAGTTACGTGTGAAACCGACTGCTACCCAAAGCACCCCAACGTAATATGCGAAACCACTGCTGAGAATTGCACATATAACGCTGAGCAATTAAACCCGCATCTAAACCTTGGCTTTAATATACGTTGGTTAGGGCATGCTGGTTTTTTGATCCGAACACCTAGCGGCCAACATGTCGTATTTGACCCTGTAAAAGAGCAGTTTGATTCCCCGGTTGATTTAGCATTTAAGCTTGCCTCTGGCTTTTATCGAAAACCAGGTGACTGGCTAAGCAAAACTGAACTCGAAAACGTAGACGCCGTTATGTATTCACATATTCATTACGATCACTTTAATAAATCTGATATAGAAGAAATAGGCAGCAAACCACGTTACTTAGCACCATTAGGCATGGCAGATAACTTTCCAAATGCAGGGCTTAATATTAGCGAAATGGCGTGGTATGCAAAAACTAAAATTGATGATTTAACTATTCATGCACTACCTGCGCATCATTTCAGCAGCCGAATATTAGTGCCCTTTATTTATGAAGATAACGATAAAGACTTATGGAATGGCTGGTTACTTGAGCAAAATGGCAAAACCTTATTTTTTGCAGGCGACACAGGCTACTCAAAGCATTTTAAAGATATTCAACACAACTATGGCAGCATAGACATATGTTTGATGCCCATAGCATCGTACTACAGCGAAGATAGCCCTAAATGGTATCGTTATGTTCATACTACACCAGAAGATGCTCTTACAGCCGCACAAGAGCTTAACTGCAAGGTAATGATACCTTGGGGATACGGTAACTCATCATGGAAAATGGGCGATCGGACGAGTCATTCAGCCTTACTGCGTTTATTACACATGCATAAAACAATGAAATCATCAGTGCCGCTTTATATTTTAAACGAAGGTGAGACTATTAAACTTTAATCAGTCACTAACATAATTAGTAATAAACTCCTTGCTGAACTATCTTTAATTAACTAAGCAGGAGGGAATAATATGTTTCTTGTACGACTCATTTACGCAAGCATAATTACAGACGGCTTTGGGCCTAAAGATATAGAAAATATTTTACAAAGTGCTCGTACCTATAATGTAAAAACACATGTTACCGGCATGCTTTGCTTTAGTAACGAGTACTTTTTACAGTGCCTTGAAGGCTCCAGAACCGCAGTAAATAATACCTATCAACAAATATTAAATGACAAGCGTCACCACAATGTAATTATGCTTAACTATACCCAAATTCCAGAAAGAGAATTTGAAAAGTGGTCTATGGGTTATGTTCCACAATCTAGGGTAACCGAATCACTGAATCTGAAATTTTCAGGCTCTGTTGATTTTAATCCATTTAAAATGTCTGGCGAAAGTGCCCACTTATTAATGCTCGCGTTAAAAGACAGCATTACTGGTGCTATTAGTTAAAATACACATATATATTTGTTTTTAATAGTCACTTAGGCCAAGCTAAGTCATCTTCAATTAGTAAGGCTATTAATGAAAAAAATACTCTTAGCAACAAGCTTATTAATCAGCACCCAAATAATGGCGGCAGACGTAAAATACACATCAACCCCTATTAATATTGACGGCGTATCTGAAAGCGCATGGGATAAGGCTGCTTGGCACGATATGCCACATTTAATGGATGGTACACTGCCTTCAAACGATGCCGATTTTAAAGGCCGCTATCGCTTATTGTGGGATGAAAAATTCTTATACCTACAAGCCGATATTGTAGATGATGTTTTAATAGATACACACCCAGACCCAACCTATAAATATTGGGATGACGATGCCCTTGAAATATTTATAGATAGCGATGCATCGGGCGGGATTCACCAATTTAACCACACCGCTTTAGCGTACCACATTGGCCTTGATAACCAAGCTGCCGATTACGGCCCTGATAAAAAAGCGCACTTATATACCGACCACTTAGTTAGCAACTGGAAACGCAATACCACTGCACCCTATAACATTACTTGGGAAGTTGCGATAAAACTCTACCCTAATGATTATCAACAAGACGCAAAAAATACACCACTTAAATTAACAGAAAAACAAGTTATTGGTTTTATGCTCGCCTATTGCGATAACGATGGCAGTGAAACACGCGAGCACTTTATGGGTTCACACGAAGTACAGCCTGTTGACGGCAGTAGAAACCGTGGTTTTATAGACGCAGATGTATTTGGCAAAATCACCCTGCAGCCAAAAAATAAGTAACCACTAACAACTGAAAACGGTTGGGTTTGAGCGCAGCACAGCGAAACCCAACAAAAAAACATCCTACCAGCGAACACTGATACTTTGCATTATCGATTGTTTCTGCTCTAACTCTTTTACTGCTCACTCCCTTCTCCTTGTGCAAAAAATCTTTAAGTGAATTATTCACAAAGAGGATAAGAGGCACTGCGCTTATAGAGATAAATACATTGTGGCAGATTCGTCATAGAACGAACTAGAGTCGTTGACACATTTGGCAAAACCACTCTACTGCCATGAAGTAACGACTAATAAATAGTTGAGACGTAGGTTGGGTTGAGCAAAGCGAAACCCAACGAAAAATATCCCGCCAACGAACACTGATATTCCGCATTATCGATTGTTTCAGCTCTTACTCTTTCACTTCTCATGCTCTTCTCCTTGTGCAAAAAATATTTAAGTAAAATATTTAAGTAAAATATTCACAAAGAGGTTAAGAGGCGCTGCGCTTTTAGAGCTCAATACTGATAACTAAAAACTGAAAGCTTCTCTTGCTTTAAAAATAAAAAAGCCGCTGTATTTTTCAATACAGCGGCTTCTAAATTTTTATTCTAAAAGCAACTAAGCTTTAGGAGCACGACCCGCACGTTTACGCTCATTTTCAGTTAAATGACGTTTACGAATACGAATGTTCTCAGGTGTAACTTCTACTAACTCATCATCAGCAATAAACTCAAGCGCTTGCTCAAGTGAATAGTTAAGTGCTGGTGTCAATGTTTGTGCTTCATCTGTACCAGATGCACGAACGTTAGTAAGTTGCTTACCTTTAAGCGCGTTAACAGTAAGGTCGTTATCACGGCTATGAATACCGATAACCATACCTTCATAAACTTCAACACCGTGACCGATAAATAAGCGGCCGCGCTCTTGTAAGTTAAATAATGCGTTAGTAAGTGCTTTACCTGTTGCGTTAGCAATCATTACGCCGTTCTTACGAACACCTAGCTCGCCACCTTTGTGCGGACCGTAGTGATCGAACGTATGGTAAAGTAAGCCAGAACCTGAAGTTAAAGTCATGAACTCAGTTTGGAAACCAATTAAGCCACGGCTTGGGATCATAAAGTCCATACGCATACGACCTTTACCATCTGGTGCCATGTCAGTTAACTCACCTTTACGAAGACCAATTTGCTCCATGATAGAACCTTGGTGCTCTTCTTCACAGTCAATCGTTAGTGTTTCATACGGTTCTTCTAACACACCATCAACAGTACGTAAGATTACTTCTGGACGAGAAACAGCTAGCTCGTAACCTTCACGACGCATGTTCTCGATTAAGATACCTAGGTGTAATTCACCACGACCCGATACGCGGAAGCTGTCAGGGTTATCGGTATCTGAAACACGAAGTGCTACGTTGTGTACTAATTCTTTGTCTAAACGTTCACGAATATTACGTGATGTTACAAACTTACCTTCTTTACCACAGAACGGAGAGTTGTTTACAGAGAACGTCATTGTTACTGTAGGCTCATCAACACTTAGTGGTGGTAATGCTTCAACGTTGTTAGGACAACAAAGCGTATCTGAAATCTTAAGCTCGCCTAAGCCTGTTACAGTAACAATGTTACCAGCGTAAGCTTTATCAGTGTCGATACGCTCAAGGCCTAAGTAGCTTTGTACTGAACCAATTTTACCGTTACGAGTCGTGCCGTCAGCACTGATAACCGTCACTTGTTGGTTAGTCGCAACAGAACCGCGCTTAATACGGCCAATACCAATTACACCTTTGTAAGAGTTGTAATCAAGCTGAGAGATTTGCATTTGGAAGTCACCTTCAGGATCTGCATCCGGTGGTGATACTTCATCAACGATCATCTTGAACATAGGTTCCATGTTGTCTGATGGCTCGTCTAAATCTAATGTTGCCCAACCGTTGATAGCTGATGCGTATATTACTTTAAAGTCTAACTGTTCGTCAGTTGCGCCAAGGTTATCGAATAAATCAAAGATTTGATCCATAACCCAATCAGGGCGTGCACCTGGCTTATCAATTTTATTGATAACTACGATTGGCTTTAAGCCTTGCGCGAATGCCTTTTGCGTTACGAAACGCGTTTGTGGCATTGGACCTTCTTGAGCATCAACAAGTAATAATACTGAGTCAGCCATCGAAAGTACGCGTTCAACTTCACCACCGAAATCGGCGTGTCCCGGGGTATCTACGATATTGATGTGGTAATCATTCCAAGAGATAGCTGTGTTTTTAGCTAAAATGGTAATACCACGTTCTTTCTCAATGTCGTTTGAGTCCATCACGCGCTCTTCGTTACCGCCGCGTGTTTCTAATGTACCTGATTGCTCAAGTAGTTTGTCAACCAGAGTTGTTTTACCGTGGTCAACGTGCGCGATAATCGCTATATTTCTTAACTGTTCGATGCTCATATATTTACTCAGAGAAATTAAATTCTCAATGATCCTGCAAGATCTACGCACTCATCTGCGTTTTCACGAGATGTCCAAGCATAGGATTTAAAAGGGCGCATATTATCCCTCATTAATGACATGGATGAAAGTTTATCCAATACAATTTTCAAAACTTTCTCAATACTTTTACTAAGTATCTGTTTTATATATGACAATTATATGAAATAAATTGTCATTATTTTTTCAAAAATGCAGTTTACACTATTTATACGATATTTTTGGCACTCTTTTACATTTAGGTTATGCTGATTTCGAGCGATTAAATTAACAACAAAATAGAGCGGGCACAGCTTGCACCAAAGTGGAATTTAACCGCACCATATTGGTGCTGTTTTATGCCCCATATTGTAGCAACTAAGTTTTTTTAACCTATAAACATAGAGTTATAAAAATGGCACAAAATCAGCTTAATAAATCCCAAAGCAATTATGCAGCAATAACAAAACCCAATAGTTGGAGGACACATGTCACAATCGGTTTTAGATTTTATTAAAGAAAATGACGTTAAGTTCATTGATTTACGCTTTACTGATACAAAAGGTAAAGAGCAACATGTATCTATTCCTCATCACCAAGTTGATGAAGATTTTTTCGAAGACGGTAAAATGTTTGACGGTTCTTCAATTGCTGGCTGGAAAGGCATTAACGAATCAGACATGGTATTAATGCCTGTTGCTGAATCAGTAAAACTTGACCCATTCACTGAAGAAACAACATTAATTGTACGTTGTGACGTTGTAGAGCCTTCTACACTTCAAGGTTACGAGCGTGACCCACGCTCTGTTGCAAAACGTGCTGAAGAGTACATGAAATCTACAGGTATCGCAGATACTGTGTTATTTGGCCCAGAGCCAGAGTTTTTCCTTTTCGACGATGTTAAATACAAATCAGATATGTCTGGTTCAATGTACAAAGTTGATGCTGTTGAAGCGGCATGGAACTCAGATAAAGATTACGAAGGCGGTAACACTGGTCACCGTCCAGGTGTTAAAGGCGGTTACTTCCCTTGTTCACCTGTTGATTCTTCACAAGATTGGCGTTCAGCTACGTGTTTAGTGCTTGAAGAACTAGGTCAAGTGGTAGAGGCACATCACCACGAAGTAGCAACAGCTGGCCAAAACGAAATCGCAACGCGTTTTAACAGCATGGTTTTAAAAGCGGATGAAATCCAAGAAATGAAATATGTTATTCATAACATGGCTCATTTATACGGAAAAACAGCTACATTTATGCCTAAGCCAATTGTTGGTGATAACGGTTCTGGTATGCACTGTCACCAGTCTTTAGCTAAAGACGGTGTAAACTTGTTTGCTGGCGATAAGTACGGCGGCCTATCTGAAGAGGCGCTTTACTACATTGGCGGTATTATCAAGCATGCTAAAGCTATTAACGCATTTGCTAACGCATCAACTAACTCGTACAAACGTTTAGTACCGGGCTTTGAAGCGCCAGTAATGCTTGCATACTCTGCACGTAACCGTTCTGCTTCAATTCGTATCCCAGTGGTACCATCTGCGAAAGGTCGTCGTATTGAAGTACGTTTCCCAGATCCAACAGCTAACCCATACCTTGCTTTCTCAGCAATGCTTATGGCTGGCCTTGATGGTATCAAAAACAAGATCCACCCTGGCGATGCAATGGATAAAGATTTATATGACTTACCAGCAGAAGAAGCAGCAGAAATTCCACAAGTTGCATCTTCACTTGGTGAAGCACTCGATGCACTAAGTGCTGACCGTGAGTTCTTAACTCAAGGTGGTGTATTCACTGATGACCTAATTGATGCTTACATTGCACTTAAGGGTCAAGAAGTTGAAAAGCTTAACATGACAACTCACCCAGTTGAGTTTGAAATGTACTACAGCTGTTAATTTAACACTGTAAAAGAATGTGTGTTCTCAAGCCCGCTAAGCGGGCTTTTTTAATGGTAAATTAAATCAAACTCCACTAAAGTTAAGCCATCATAAAAATTGCAGGGTAGCAGTGTGAATAGTAAAACTTTATTGCTAATGATTACTTTAGGATTAAGTAATTATGGTTATGCGGGTGAAAAAAGAATTTACGCTTGGAAGGATCAAAATGGCGTTTTAGTGTTTTCAGATACACCGCGTAAAGGTGCTACAGAGGTCAAACTCTCTAGCCAAAGTTTAACTATACCCGCTAAAGATATAGCGACTCTCAGCAGCCAATCCCATACTAAAAAAACAGGGTTTGGTATTGCCATTACGTCACCTGAGCACAATCAAACCATTCATGAAAATACCGGAACAATATACGTCACCAGCCGGGTAATCCCGAGCTTTAAAACAGGGTATACCATTCAATTGCTTGTTAATGGAGAAGCAAACGGCCCTGCAATAAACAACTCCGTATTTGCAATTGCTGATGTTGAAGCCGGTGAACACATGCTTCAACTGAGGCTGTTTAACGAGAAAAACCAAATTATCGCTGTGAGCGAGCCTCGTATATTTAATATGCGCAGAAAAGGCAAAACCCATGGCAATTAAAGCGAAACTTAATACTTAGGCGCAGCAGCTCATTTTAGATAAAACCTGGCCTGCAAACACCTGCGCACTAAAATGGTGCAAACATGATTAATAACGAAAATTTTAGCCCTGAATTGCTTGATGCCATATGGCAAAATCAAACAACGTCGGTCATGCTTCTCGATAAAAACTTTACGGTTGTTTATGCAAATACCAGTACCAGTGAGTTACTTGGCCTTGCTACTAAGCGCTTATTGAAACAGCCCTTTGATACCCTTTTTAATTACCATTCAATTGACTTAAAACGAATAGCGCAGTTTTCATTAATTGATGGTGTTGATTGCCAACAACACAGAGCTGACGTGGTGTTTAGCGATTCTCGCCATGCCAAAGTAAGCGTTAATTCAAGACGAATTAACTTTAAAGGGATTGCTTATATTCTATTAGAGTGTCGCCAAACAGACGACGAAATAAAACACGATCAGGCCTCAAATCAAATGCACCAATACCAAGCTGCACGCAATTTAATAAGAGGCTTAGCACACGAAATTAAAAATCCTTTGGGTGGAATCCGCGGAGCGGCGCAGTTATTGCAATATGAGGTTGATCAGCAAGAAAGAAATCAATGCGCTGAGCTCATTATAGAGCAAGCAGACAGATTACGTGAATTAGTAGATAGACTTTTAGGGCCTAATCAGCTTCCGCAAAAATCTTACGTTAATATACACCAAGCGTTAGAGTCGGTTGTGAAGTTAAGCACACTCGATAATTGTACAAATATTGAATTGAAAAAAGACTACGACCCTAGTATCCCTGATGTGTTTATTGATCAGAGCAAAATACAACAAGTTGTTTTGAATATTGTTCGTAATGCTCAGCAGGCGCTTATTGATGGTGGTGAGATAAAAATAAAAACACGAATAAATCATCAGCATCGCCGCCCGGGTAAGGCTCCTAAAAAAGCCTTGTTGATCCAAATATCTGATAACGGACCAGGCATTGATCACAGCATACGTGAAACATTGTTCTACCCTATGATCACCAATAAAGAAGGTGGCTCTGGACTTGGACTCTCGATTGCGCAAACGCTTATTGATCAACACGATGGCTACATTGAATGTGATAGCTGGCCTGGACATACTGAATTTAATATCTATCTGCCCTTTGCAGATTAATGTTTGGAGTTTGCATGAAAACAGTTTGGCTTGTAGATGATGACGCATCAATTCGTTTTGTACTTGAAAAAGCACTAGAACGTTCTGGTTTTAATGTAGAAAGTTTTGCCAATGCGCAAGATGTACTTAATGCATTAAAATTTAGCCAGCCAGCTGTTTTGGTGTCGGACGTAAAAATGCCCGGTATGGACGGCATGGCGCTACTTGAACTCATCGCAGAACAAAACCCTGGCTTGCCAGTAATAATAATGACTGCGCACTCAGACCTAGATTCAGCAGTGAACGCCTTTCAAAAAGGGGCATTTGAGTACTTAGCTAAACCATTCGATTTAAATGAAGCTGTTGCACTTGTTGAAAGCGCATTTAGAGCAAATTCCACAAAAAAAACCAAACGTAAGCAAGCGCCTCCAAAAAGTGCTCACATCATTGGTGAAGCACCCGCTATGCAAGAAGTATTTAGAGCGATAGGTAAACTGTCAGCATCAAGCATGAGTGTTTTGATTAATGGTGAGTCGGGTACAGGTAAAGAGCTCGTTGCAAGTGCACTGCATAACCACAGTCCCCGTAAAGAAAACCAGTTTATCGCCCTTAATATGGCCGCTATTCCAAAAGAATTAGTTGAGTCTGAACTGTTTGGCCATGAAAAAGGAGCCTTTACTGGTGCCGATAGCGTACGAAAAGGTCGCTTTGAGCAAGCCAATGGCGGCACTTTATTTTTAGATGAAATTGGTGATATGCCGCTTGATGTGCAAACCCGTCTTTTACGCGTACTTGCCGATGGTGAATTTTACCGTGTAGGTGGACATCAAAGCATCAAAGTCGATGTACGTATCATTGCCGCAACACATCAAAACTTAGAAGACTTAGTTAAACAAGGTAAGTTTAGGGACGATTTATTTCATCGCTTAAATGTAGTACGCCTTCGTTTACCTGCTTTACGTGAACGCACCGAAGATATTGAACGCTTAGCGCAACACTTTTTACATAAAAGCGCTAAAGATCTGCAAGTAGAAAGTAAAGTGTTGAGCCCTAAAGCCACCGAGCAACTTCGTTTATTTAACTGGCCAGGTAATGTTCGTCAACTTGAAAACACCTGTCGTTGGTTAACGGTTATGGCACCAGGCGAGCTGGTGACTGAGCAAGATTTACCCCCTGAAATTATTGAAGTAACACCAATACAAGAGGAAGGCGACTGGTTAGATGCCTTTCAACAATGGCTTAATAATGAGTTAAAACAAGGTAAAGAAAATATTTGGCCTGATATACAAGCACAATTAGAAACACGCTTGATTAAAACCGCACTCGCTAATTGTTCTGGCCACAAACAAGATGCGGCCATAAAAATAGGCTGGGGTCGCAATACATTGACCCGTAAATTAAAAGAGCGCAATATTAGTTAACAATGTGCATTAAATTTTGATATCGAATGAAATTAATCGAACATATTCCTTTGTTCAAACAAATGGAAATAATTAACAGGCTGCATTTTTTTAAAGAGTTTACGCTTAACGAGCGTCAAATTTTATTAGAATCATATGGCCTGTTATATTTAGTTGGCCAACATCAATTTTTGTTTAAACAGTTTGATAACGATAAGCGATTATACATTGTACTTAGCGGCGCACTTTTAGTATTTAAGCATAATCACTTACTTGAACTTGGCACAATAGAGCCTGGTGAATTTATAGGTGAAGGCGCATTTATAAATAACCGAGAGCGCAGTACAAGTGCCCGTGCCAAAACCGACACCATTGTCCTTGCCATCACTCCCGAAGCACTCACTCAATTACCCAATGTCATTCGAGAAAAAATTAAAGACCGCATTATTGAAGGCATGAGCGAGCGAATAACCAAGCTCAGTGACTATATAGAAAACCACGGTTAGTTCAATCCATATAAACAACCTGTAATGAGCAATCAAGCCAGCTTGGGGTATTGACATGGGCTGTAAATGTGAAAGTATCGGATGGCTTGGCGCCAAAGGGCGTATTTACAAGCGGCTGTGAGTGGCTATATGTTTGCGAATAATTTTTGTAATAAATGACAACGTAACCGTATAAAAACTCCCAACCTAACCTCACAATAGCGCCACTGGGTAAGGTAAAATCAGCATGCTTTTTGGTAAAGGAAACGATTAAATCATTGTACTTATCTTCGCTGCATTGGGTTGTTCTTAGCCGAGACGGCATAGTAAAAGCGCCTTCTCCATCAGTACTTTTTAAATAAAAGCCTATATTGCCATCGCCATAAAAATGATTTGATCGTGTGGTGTAGTTAATTTCGGGTTGATAACCTAGCTCTTGCATAATAATAGCTAACTGCTCAGTCTCTTTTTGATAAATCTTATCGCTTGATAAAAGCAATATAGCTTCACCAAAATCAGATGGGATTTCTAGCTCTACATATTCATAAGGAAGGTTCTGTGCTTTTAGCGCAGCATCGAGCTGGTTGCGCTGTTCATCTTGTAAATTTTCACTAAAAACATAAACGGTGGGTTGCTGGCATGCGGCTAACATACATGCCAGTACACAAATTAAAAATCCTTTTTTCATAGTCACCTCAATTGATTACAAACGTAGTCTATTAGAGGTAATAACTTATAGCAACCTAATTTATTTGGTTATTCAGCCAAGCGTCTACACTTTTGCGCGTATATAACACCTCTTTAAATAAGCGGTGACGTTCAAATTCCAAAACGCTTTTTTTGTTAGTATTGCCACTTAGTAACTGGCTGTGTGCATCGTTAAATTTTGAAATAACCGAAAACCCTCGCTCAGGTTTTTGGTCGTGTTTTTTTATTGATTTACTAAGGTGTTCCCTAACATCATCGGCAGTTAACATGTCTGAATGATTTAAGCCCATTAGCTCTTTTCTCATTGCTAATCTTACGCCCATTTTTTACTCCATGATTCTATGTATTCTAAATTCGACACAGCTATAGCAATTAGTAAGCCACCTACAAAAGTGACTCGCCGCAGCTTAACTAATAAATACTTCAGTTTTTTTAAGGGAGTCATTTTTTAAAAAATAATTAATACGTAAATTTGAGTGATTTGGTTTGGTGCATAATTGGCTGTATGCCTTTATACTACAGCCTATGCAAGCCTCCACCGAGAGTAAAAATGAACGAAGAATACATAGAAATAGAACTAGAAGAAGAGCCTATAGAACTCTGTAAATTATTAAAAGTACTCAATTTAGTTGAAGGTGGCGGCCAAGCTAAAAACCTAATCACCGAAGGCTATGTGGGTGTTAACCATGAAATTTGTACAATAAAACGGAAAAAATTATACAGTGGTGATGTGCTTGAATTTGATGGCGAACTTTTTCAACTCTCTCTGAGTGAAGATGCAACCCCAGTACAAAAATCGATTGAACAAGCACCTGCTGAACCCAAGCAAAATACTTCAGCTGCGGAAAACCAACCAGCAAAAAGTAAGCGTAAACGTACTAAAAAGCCAAAGGTCGATGAAAAAACAGGACGACGCCCTATTTCATTTGGGTAAGCCCATAATCTGCACTACAAAAAAGGTCAACTTGTATAGTTGGCTTTTTTACTCTTTAATAACCTTGTTAATAATAATAAAAACAAGGCCACAACATGTCATCTCACACACCTAAAAACTGGTTTAAACCTGTAGCTTGGGCTGCTCTTATATGGAATTTATTGGGCGTTATAGCATTCATTATGCACATAATGACAAGCCCAGATATGATCAGTAAACTACCATTAGATCAACAAGCTGCATATTCAAACACCCCAATATGGGCCACCATTGCCTTTGCTGTTGCTGTTTTTGGTGGTGCCTTAGGCTGCGTATTTTTACTTGCTAAAAAATCGCTTGCAACACCTACTTTTGCTTTATCGCTCGGCGCGATAGTAATTCAGCAATACTACAACTTTTTTGTAATTGATAGCATTGCTCTACTCGGAGTAAGCTCTATTATCATGCCATCATTGGTAATTATCATTGCCCTAGCGCTTATTTATTTAAGCATAAAAGGCAAACAACAAGGCTGGCTAAACTAGCTTAATGGGGCCAGCTGAACAACGTTTTTTAGTTGGCATAGATGGTTTATTGAACTCATAATTTAACACCTTACTTCCTATTACAGCTGCACATAAATGCAGCTATTTAAGATTCGTTTATCATGGTATGCACTTTGCAATAACCTAATTACAGAGGTTACTTTTTAAAAAATTTAATTAGTTAAGAAGGGGCAAAATAATGAAAAATAGTTTCGATACCCAACATGAGCTCACAATTAATGGTGAGCAATATAATATCCATTCTCTAAAAGGACTTGGCGACAAAGCAAAACGACTCCCCTTCTCCTTAAAAGTCTTACTTGAAAATCTACTGCGAAATGAAGATGGCGAAAATATTAAAGAGCAAGATATTAATGCGCTACTAAATTGGGACCCAAAGGCAAAACCATCATCTGAAGTTGCATTTACCCCTGCACGGGTAGTAATGCAAGACTTTACTGGCGTACCTGCCATTGTTGATTTAGCGGCAATGCGAGATGCAATGGAAAAATTAGGGGGTGATCCTGCAAAAATTAATCCCCTTTCGCCTGCTGAGTTGGTAATAGATCATTCAGTACAAGTTGACGGCTATGGAAATGATGGTGCCTTTGATTTAAACGCCAAACTTGAATACGACCGCAATAAAGAACGCTACGAATTTTTACGCTGGGGCCAAACGGCATTTGATAACTTAAAAGTAGTGCCTCCCGCAACCGGAATTGTTCACCAAGTTAATTTAGAATACCTAGCCCGTGTTATTTTCAACGAAGATAGCAATGGTAAAAAGTTTGCCTACCCCGACACACTGGTTGGTACTGACTCGCACACCACCATGATTAATGGCTTAGGTGTACTCGGTTGGGGTGTAGGTGGCATTGAGGCCGAAGCTGCTATGCTTGGCCAGCCTATTAGCTTGCTCATTCCACAAGTAGTTGGTATGAAGTTTAGTGGCCGATTACCTGAAGGCACAACAGCAACCGATTTAGTGCTTACAGTAACTGAAATTTTACGCAACCACGGTGTGGTCGGCAAGTTTGTAGAATTTTATGGCGATGGTCTTGCAGATCTCCCCCTTGCTGATAGAGCAACCATTGCAAACATGGCACCCGAATATGGCGCTACATGTGGTATTTTTCCAATTGATAACGAAACCATTAATTATTTACGCCTCACCAACCGCGATGAAGACCAACTAAAACTTATTGAAGATTACGCAAAACACCAAGGCCTGTGGCGTAACGATGGCGACGAAGCTCGCTATACCGACACACTAGAACTAAAGCTCGATGATGTTGTACCAAGCCTTGCGGGCCCTAAACGCCCACAAGACAGAATAGCGCTGAACAAAGCAGGCGAGGAAATTTCTCAGCACCTAAAAGGTTTTCAAGAAGAGCGTATCGCACATCGCGATAAAAGTGATGATGAGCAATCGCGTATCGAAAGCGAAGGCCCCACAACCAACCCTGATGAACCTGTAAACGAAGCACAATTTATGGGGGCGGCAAATGTTAATTACAAAGGCCAAGAGTTTGAACTTAACGACGGTGCCTGTGTGATTGCAGCTATTACAAGCTGTACTAATACCTCTAATCCAAGTGTTATTTTAGCCGCAGGCCTTGTGGCTAAAAAAGCAAAACAACTCGGTATTAATGTTAAACCTTGGGTTAAAACATCACTTGCACCAGGCTCTAAAGTGGTCACTGACTACTTAGACAAAGCAGGTTTGATGGACGACTTAGAAAGCCTAGGTTTTAATTTAGTGGGGTACGGTTGCACCACCTGTATTGGTAACTCTGGACCGCTAGCTGACGAAATCTCACAAGCTATTCAAAAACACAAGCTGGTAGTTAGCTCTATCTTATCAGGTAATCGTAATTTTGAAGGGCGTATACACCAAGATGTTAAAATGAACTTTTTAGCGTCACCTCCTTTAGTTGTTGCTTACGCAATTGCAGGTAGAACAGACATAGATGTTTATAACGAACCCCTTGCACAAGATAAAAACGGTAACGATATTTACCTTAAAAACATTTGGCCAAGCGTAAAAGAGGTTAGCGATTTAGTAAAAGAAACGGTTACCAAAGAGATGTTTGCAAAAAGCTACGCCAATGTTTATGAAGGCGATAGCCGCTGGCAACAAATTCAAATACCTGATGGTAAATTATATGATTGGAACGACGCATCTACCTATATTAAAAAAGCACCATTTTTTGATGGTATGACAGTAGAGCCACCTGTCATTCCCACTATTGAAGGAGCGCGCTGCTTAGCTAAGCTAGGTGACTCGGTTACAACCGATCATATTTCGCCTGCTGGCGCGATTAAAGCCGATGCACCTGCTGGGCTTTACCTGCAAGAACACAATGTAGAAAAAGCACAATTTAATTCTTACGGCTCTCGTCGTGGTAACCATGAAGTAATGATGCGTGGCACCTTTGCTAACGTGCGACTAAAAAACTTGTTAGCACCGGGCACAGAAGGCGGTGTAACACGCACGCAACCAGACAATAGCTTAGAAAGTATCTACGATGCAGCTATGGCATATCAAAAAAATGATACACCACTTATTATTCTGGCCGGAAAAGAATATGGAACAGGCTCGTCTCGCGATTGGGCTGCGAAAGGCTCATTACTGTTGGGTGTAAAAGCCGTTTTTGCACAAAGTTATGAACGTATTCACCGCTCTAACTTAATTGGAATGGGTGTACTGCCATTACAATTTAAAGAGGGTGAAAGCTATGAGGCACATGGTTTAACTGGCCAAGAAGAGTTTGATATTCAAGGTCTTTACGATAAAACCGACGAGGTTACACTGATAGCAACTAATGCCGAAGGCAAAAAAACAAGCGTAAAAGCCGATGTACGTATTGATACACCTAAAGAGTGGGATTACTACAAGCATGGCGGTATTTTACAGTATGTACTGCGTAATATGCTTAACTAAGCTGCGTAGTGAATGATTTAAAGGCCTTATGGTTAAAACCATGAGGCCTTTTTTATAACTGTCTTATTATTGCGCTGCATCAATATGCAAAACACATAGCTTAATACACTGGTACCATAACCAGTGGGGGCGTTATGTCGCATTTAACTATTATTAGAGTACTTAAAACATCCATCGTGCTTGGCTTATGCCTTATAATTACGGGCCATGCACTTATCATATCTAATGGGTTTAATGAGCAATTTGGTATTAACGGCATTATTGCATCCGCAGCTTGCATTGCAGTGGGCATATTATTATCACTTCCCACCAAAATATATCTAACCATATTACTAATGGAAGTTGAAAAACGTTATACCCGCTCTCGTACTCATGAATAGCGCTTAAAGCACACTTAAATTATTAATTTCTTTATTACGTTTTTCTAATTTTTTTTCGATGTTTTCTGCGTCTTCAAACAGCTTTTTAATCGATTCAGGGTTTAATATTGAAGGAGCCTGTGTGTTAGCTGACATCTCATTAGTGCTAGATTCTAAATTTAAAATAGATGTATCTTCTGCACCAATCACGGATATGTCTTCAGGGTTAAGGGTTAATTCTATACTTTTCCCATTCGGATTAGGGCTATCTGAATAATGCCATTGTCCTGTTTCATCTTGCCACTTATAAATTGTACTTGAAGATGTCACTGTTGATGTGTTGCTTGAAATGCCACTGGTAATTTTATCGCCAACCTGCTGAATGCCTTTTACAGCTTGATCAAGCGTATTGGTTGATAGCGCCACCATTTGCTCTTTAATTTGCTGGGTTTCTTTGCTAACTGTTGAACCAGAAATCCAAGTTTGGCCGTCGGGCTTTTTTAAATAAAACAATGATATGACAGCAATAACCATGACTGATATTGCTAAATAGGTAAAATATTTCATAGCGTTCCTGCTTTTGTTATTCCATTAAGTTGATAGTAGTAAATAAAGTGCAATCAAGCAATTTTTTATCAAAATCTAAGCAATAAAAAACGCAGCTTATGCTGCGTTATAGTGTGGTTAAACAACGTCTTAATCGTGTTAAATCCCATCGCCGTCCATATGAAGACCACATTCGCGACTTAAACCAAAAAAGCGTGTTTCTTCTTCGGTCATACCCGGCTCTAATTTACGCGTAGTGTGTACATCTCCCATTGACACATACCCTTGCTCCCATAACGGGTGGTAAGGCAAATCATGCTTGGTCAGGTATTGATAGACATCACGGTTTGACCATTCAATAATAGGGTATACCTTAACCGTTCCTCTGCTAATTTCTACAAACTGCTTATCTGCTCGTGTTGATGACTGGTCGCGACGTAAACCGCTAAACCAGGTACCCGCTTCAATTTCTTTTAAAGCGCGAGTCATTGGCTCAACTTTATTAAGCTGATTATATTGCTTAATACCGTCCTCACCTTGCTCCCATAACTTTCCAAACTTAGCTTCTTGCCATGCTGGGCTCAGCTGCGCCTTGTACACTTTTAAATTTAGTGACAAACGCTCGCTCATTTGCTCAATAAACTGGTACGTCTCAGGGAACAAATAACCAGTGTCTGTTAATACAACAGGAATGTCTGGGCGTTGGGTTGTCATTAAATGCAACATCACCGCAGCTTGAATCCCAAAGCTTGACGATAGAAACGCGGTATCGGGTAAATTTTCAAGCGCCCACGCAACACGTTGCTCTGCGCTCATATTTGCTAATACACCATTAGCATCAGCTAACATAGCCGCTTGGCTTTGCTTGTCTAGCTGTAATATATTTTTAAATTCACTCATGGAAAATTCCAAGCCTCACCAGCGCCAAGCGCTGGTATCTAATTATGCGTGAAAATCGGTTACTGATACTTTTACTTCAGCAACAATGCCTTTGCGAATTACAAAGTCACCAAAACATTCACCGTCGTTTCGCTCACTTGCCCACTGGCCAATTAGCTTATCAAACGCCTCTAGGTAAACATCTTCACCTACGTTTTCAAGGTACAGTTTAGGAATGCGTGTACCTTCAAGGTTACCGCCTAAGTAAACGTTGTATTTACCAGGCCCTTTACCTACCAGCCCAGCTTCTGCAAGCATTGCGCGGCCACACCCATTTGGACAACCTACAACGCGCATAATAATGCTGTCGTCTGGTATTCCGTGTTTAGCCAGTAGGGCTTCAGTTTTTTCAATTAAGCTTGGCAAATAACGCTCAGCCTCAGCCATAGCAAGCGGACATGTTGGTAATGCTACACATGCCATAGAATTTTTACGTTGCTCTGTATCACCATCATCAATCAACCCATGATTGCGGGCAATTTCTTCAATCACTGCTTTTTGATCTGCAGGTACACCAGCAATTATTAAGTTTTGGTTTGCCGTCATACGCATATCACCTTGGTGAACTTCTGCAATTTTACGACAACCTGTTTTAAGTGGCTTACCTGGGTAGTCTAAAATACGGCCGCTTTGAATAAATAGCGTTAAGTGGTGCTTACCATCAATGCCCTCTACCCAGCCAATACGATCCCCTCGATGAGTAAACTCATACGGGCGGCTCGGTGCAAAGTTAACGCCTGCGCGTTTTTCTACTTCGGCTTTAAATACGTCTGAGCCAACACGGTCTAGTGTATATTTAGTTTTAGCATTTTTACGGTTTGAACGGTTACCCCAATCGCGCTGCACTGATACAACGTGCTCAGCAATTTTTAAGGTGTCTTCTAGGCTAATAAAGCCAAAGTCGTCAGCTTTACGCGGATACGTAGCCGTATCACCGTGGGTCATGGCAAGGCCACCACCTACAAGTACGTTAAAGCCAACAAGCTTGCCGTCTTCTGCAATAGCGACAAAGTTTAAATCGTTAGCATGAACATCAACCTCGTTATTAGGCGGAATAGTTACGGTTGTTTTAAACTTACGTGGTAAATAGTTAGACCCTAAAATAGGCTCTTCTGTTGTTTCTGCTTTTTCGCCGTTTAACCAAATTTCAGCATACGCTTTTGTTTTTGGTAATAAGTGTTCTGAAATTTTAGCAGCCCACTCATACGCTTCTTGATGTAGCTCAGACTCAACCGGGTTGGTAGTACACAACACATTACGGTTTACATCGCCCGCAGTTGCAATTGAATCAATACCCACACTGTCTAGCATTTGATGCATGCCTTTAATATTTGGCTTTAATACACCATGGAACTGAAACGTTTGACGCGTAGTTAAACGAATGCTGCCGTAGCTAGTTTTATCATCAGCAAATTTATCAATTGCTAACCATTGCTCTGGCTTAATAATACCGCCAGGCATACGCGCACGTAGCATTACGTTATGTAATGGCTCAAGCTTTTGTTTGGCGCGCTCTGGACGAATATCGCGGTCGTCTTGCTGATACATGCCATGAAAACGAATTAACTGGAAGTTATCAGCAGTGAAACCACCGGTTATCTCATCTTTTAAGTCTTGCTCTATAGTGCCTCGTAAAAAGTTACTTTCTCTTTTCAAACGCTCGTTATCAGAAAGCTTTACGTTTTTATCTTGTTCGCTCATTTTAAATCCTAAATTTGTTACAGTGACGGCTGTTAGCTGTTAATAAAATAAGAAACGTGATTAATACACGTCTTTCTGATAGCGGTTTGCGCTACGCAGGTCTTTTAAATATTGCTCTGCGTCTTCATCGTTTTTGCCGGTATTTTCTTTAATAATATCAACCAATGCTTGATGAACATCTTTTGCCATACGGTTTGCATCACCACACACATAAAAGTGAGCGCCAGCTTCTAACCACTCAAAAACATCTTTTGAGTTTTTGCGAAGCTTATCTTGTACATAGATTTTTTCGGCTTGGTCACGGCTAAATGCCACGTCTACTTTGCTCAATAAGCCCGATTTTAAATACCCCTGAATCTCAACTTGGTATAAAAAGTCTTGTGTAAAATGAGGGTTACCAAAAAATAGCCAGTTTTTACCTTGTGCTTCACGCGAGTCACGCTCTTGTAAAAATGCACGGAATGGCGCAATACCGGTGCCCGGACCCACCATGATGATAGGTGTTTCATCGTTAGCCGGTAAACGGAAGTTGTCATTATGTTCGCTAAATACTTTTACTTTGCAGCCTTCTTCAGCACGACGCGCTAAATAACCAGAACAACCACCTAAGTGCTCGCTGTCAAAAGTATCAAACTCAACAAGTCCAACCGTTAAATGCACTTCCTCTTCAACTTCGCTTTGGCTAGACGCTATAGAATATAAACGAGCCTGAAGCTTACGTAAGCAATCAACTAATGTTTGTGCATCTAGTTTTGCTGGATTTTGACGAATAACATCAAATATTTGGCGTGGCTCAATGTAAGCACGCATTGCAGCTTTATCTTCTACAAGCTTTAAGAGCTCAGGTGTACCTGTTGCTGTTGCGTATTTTTCAACAAAACCCGGATATGACTGCGTTAGCTCTAATTTTTCGATAAGCGCATCACGCACGCTCAATTCTTCATTCGCAACTTTAACGCGACTAGAACCATCAATTTGGGTAAGTTCTAGCACTTCATCAACTAACGCCTCATCATTTAAAAAATATACACCCAGTGAGTCACCCGGTGTGTAAGTGATATCAGAGCCTTCAAGCGAAATTTCTACATGGCGTACATCTTTTGTTGAATCACGCCCGGTAATTTTTTGAACTGCTAATAATTCGGCTTCAAATGGATTTTGCTTTGTGTACTGGCTGGCTGCAGGTGTTGGTGCACCAAATGGCATAACCGCGGCTTGTCCACCAGCGTTACCCTGTTGCGCTTTTAAATCTGGTTCAAATGCATCCAGTGCGCCTTGAATCCATGTTGCAGCTTCTTCTTCGTAATCAACATCTAAATCAGCGCGTTGGTAAACTGACTCAGCGCCTAGCTTATTTAAACGCTCTTCAAAATCTTTTGCTGTTTGACAGAAAAACTCATAGCTAGAATCGCCTAGACCAATGACAGCTATTTTAACACCGTCGAGTTTAGGGGCCTTTTTAGTTGCTAAAAATGCGTGCAACGTTTCGCCATCTTCAGGCGGTTCACCTTCACCGTAAGTCGATACAACAACGGTTAAAAACTTTTCTTTTTTCAGGGCCGTTGGTTTGTAATCAGACATACTCACTAATTTGGCTGATAAACCACGCGATTCAGCTTGCTCTTTCATTTGGGTTGCAACACCTTTTGCATTACCCGTTTGTGAGCCATATAAAATAGTTAATACTGCTGCATCGCCCGTTACTGATGTGCCAGCCGTAGGCATACCAAGTGCTGAAGCATTTGCATTAGCTGCTAAGTAACCACTTACCCACGCCTGTTGAATTGGATTAAGCTCAGCCACTAAACCTTGCAGCTTTTGAACTTGCTCTTGCGATAGCGGGCTTGCCGCAGCATTTAGTTGACCTAACAACATGAATCGATTCCCCATAACCCTGAAAATTAAGCACAACACACACCGTGTATTGTTAAAAATGAGTTTTTCCTCAGCCGATATAAGTTTGCTGAGGTTTTCTTACTGTGCAGGATAACGGGCTATCCACTTATCAAAAAAGAATAGAATCTGCTTTGATATTCCATTTAGTTATTAATTTTAAAAAACACCTAAAAAAACAGATTAAAGAGCGATTATTGCTTTTTATAAAATTTTAAATTAACAATTTTGTAACCTAAACAAAGTAATGTATATTATTCACTCATTATAAAAATAGGAACAATCATGTCACACGGGACATATAAAAATAAACTATTCGGAACAGCCTTATTACTTGGCGCACTTCCGGTAATGGCAAATGTAGAAAATGGCAGTTTTGAGCAATGGTCAGGCAATACACCTGACGCGTGGAGCACAATAGATGGCGGTATTAGCCTATCGCGCTCAACAAATATTGTTAAAACAGGTAACAGTGCAGCAGCAGTTAATGTAACCACAGGCTCTCAGGCTAACACCGATTTATTACAACAAATAACAGTAGAAGCAGGAAAAACCTATGCGTTTTCAACTGATGTTTACCACACAGAAGGAAAAATTAAAGCCCGTTTATTCGTAGATGGTTACCAAGGCTACTCCAATAATACGCTAACTAATCAATGGCAAACAATTAGCCACAGCTATACAGCAAGTAGCAATAAAACCATTAATGTTGGCCTACGCTTTTATGATGTTAGTGGCTTTGATGGCAGTGAACTTGTCTATGTAGATAACTTTCTACCTACAAGTAACGACAGTAGCTCTGGGAGTTGCTCGGGCAATAGTCTCTCTTTTAGTCTGACGACAGATAATTATGGTAGCGAAACAAGCTGGGCTATTAATAATAACCAAGGTAGCACGGTTGCAAGCGGTAGTGGCTATGCGTCTAATACACAATATAACGAAGCACTGTGTTTAGCTGATGGCGCCTATAACTTTACTATTAACGACAGCTACGGTGATGGTATTTGCTGTAGTTTTGGTAGTGGTAATTATGCACTCACTAGTGGTGGTTCAACCCTGGCAAGTGGCGCAAGCTTCAGCAACGCTGAAAGTACTTCATTTTCGCTTGGCGGTGGCTCTGGTGGCACACCCACTACACCAACTGGTTATTATGTTACAGCACAAGGCCTAACCGGTTATGCACTGAAAACAGAGCTTTACAACATCATTAATAACCATAGTTCGCAAGGGTACTCTGCAATATGGAACTTTTATGATTCATCGGCTCGCGATACATATTTTGAAAACGATAATAGTATTTTAGATATGTACAGCGAAAAGCCAAATGGCAGCGATAGCTACACATACACAGCTGTTAGCGATCAATGTGGCAATTATAGTGGTGAAGGTGGTTGTTACAACCGCGAGCATTCGTTCCCTAAAAGTTGGTTTGGCGGTACTAATGAGCCTATGAACTCAGATGTTCATCATATTTATGCAACCGATGGCTATGTAAACTCTAAACGCAGCAACTTTCCGTTTGGTGAAGTAGCAAGCGCCACATTTACATCAACTAATGGCAGTAAGTTAGGCTCTGCAAGTAGTACTATTAATTACACGGGCACAGTGTTTGAACCCATTGATAAATTTAAAGGTGACTTTGCTCGTGCCTATTTTTACATGGCTACACGCTACGAAAATGTGATTGGGACGTGGCAAAATAATACCACTGCAAGTAATGCCGTTCTTAACGGCACCAGCACGCAGGTATTTGAAAGCTGGGTTGTTGCTATGCTAATCAACTGGCATAACGCAGACCCTGTTAGTCAAATGGAAAGAGACCGAAACCAAGCAGCATTTGAATTTCAAGGTAACCGAAATCCGTTTATCGACTACCCTGAATTTGTAGAAATGATTTGGTAAAAAATATAGCCTCAGCCAAGGCTGAGGCTATTTAAAGCTCGCCTGACCAAGCGCAATAGACTCATAGCGCTTTCCTGTTAATTTAATCACCCATACGCTGTCTGTAAATGTACGGCTAAAATACACCGTTTGCCCATTGGGAATATTAGGCATGAAAGACGTAATAGATTGCCAATCGCTATCTACTTTTTCTTTGAGCTTCATGCTCGCATTATAATAACTTCCTTGTTCATTTGTTTTTACCTCAAGCGCTGTTAGCTGTTCGCCGTCGCCTATTTCTATTAATGCACTTTTATTTAAGTTAGCTAATAACTGAGGTTGATGGATAGGTTGTAGGGTGTTTAATGTTTCATCTATTTTGCTATCTATAGTTATTTTACTCTCTAGCTTGTAAATAGTGGCTTTAATTGCAAATACTGGCTCTGCAACACACGCTAAAGATAAAATCCCCAGAGTAATACCCATTGCAGCTTTATAAAAATACATTTTCATTCGTTATACTCCTTTGTTATTTAGTCAGCCTAGCATAACCAATTTATCACCTATTAAAACTTAACTTATTAATATTCATAATATTCTTTTAATTCATAGTGATGAATATTGCTTATTGGGCTATTTAAGCACACCATTTTTAGCGATAATGAATAGGTGAATATTAAACAAGGTAAGGAAGCAACGTGTCGCTAGGAATTGAGCTAAAGCAATTAAGAGCAAATAAAAAATGGACCCAAGCATTTGCTGCACGCGAAATTGGTATTCAACAATCTTACTTATCTAAGCTTGAAAATGGACAATTTATTCCGTCCGCTGAGGTAATTGAAAAGCTCGAACTTTGCTATGGCAAAACGTGTTTAGATAAATATTTACCATCAAAATCATCACAAAGCTCACAGGTTAAAAACAGGCTGTTTGTAAGTTTAATTATGCTCATTACTGGTCTCGTAATGTGGTTATGCGCAACCTATGAAATTTTCTACCCAGAGACTTACTTTACCTACCAGGCAACATTAGGCGATTTTATATCGTTTAACGTCAGTCAGCACTACCAAGGCGAGCAATTTATTGAAGGTGATGTTATTTACCAAATTTTAGGTGAGATACAAGTTAGCCGGATTGAAAACCGCTTTTTAATTGCAGGCTCTATGCTTTGTATTTTGCTATCCGTTGTCGTTGCCGCTTTTTCTAAAAAGCATTTATTAATTAAGTTTCTTAATAAAGTTTAAACACATTATCTAATGGGCTTTTTAGCGTTCCACTTATCCATTATTTTATTATATAAAATACGAACGTTATCTTTGCATGGCCTTGGCGATCCTGTTGGTAAGCCTACTTTACCCATAACACCATTAAAATCAATTTTGTAGCACATACCTTTGTGCATTTCCATCCGCTGACTACCATCTGCGCTTTGCCACAATACCGCTGATTTAAAATCACTAGAATGCTCAATTGGAACCGTTATTTGTTGGTGATTTTTGCTCTTAGGCAAAGTTGCTATCTGCGGGAAATCAAAGGATACAATAGCATTACTGGAAATCGAAAACGGAGTTATTGGTGCGTACGGATCAATTTTTTTAAATAGCTGCTGCTGAGTTTTTAAATCAACCTCATCCTTTACATTATTAACGTTGGCATTATTTACATTAGGCTTTTTTTTACCAGTACTTATAGCAATGCTTTCACTTGCCTCAATGGCATCTTCTGGCAAAGCCAATTTTAATTGCTGATCGTTTTTAAAATAACGTTCTTTAAGCGGCTTAAGTGTTAATTCACTTGCATCAAGCTCGGTATCATTTTCAGAGAATGGAGCATTCGGCTGTTTACTTTTTGTATGGCTAGGTAATGTTGTAAGGTCCACCATTACATACGCTTTTATCACTTTGCCTGCGTATGGTTGTGCTATCTCAAGCGTTTGCCTCGAAACCAAATAAATAACAACAATATGCAAACCAATTGATATACCCCACGCTTTATAGTTACCTTTCAACACATCAACTTCCTGTAAACAGTTTACTTTATGAGTATAACTGGGCAGGTTTAATTCATTTAAAAAGGTATATTGTCGGTCTAAAAATCATCAATAAGTTGCTTTATTGCAGTACTTAAAACAAAAAGCCCCAGCTAATGCCGGGGCTTTTTTACAAAACTAACTTAATTAAAAATTAAGCTTGTTTTGGACTAGAAACAACGTCTACTAAAGTCCAAGATTTATTCTTAGAAATTGGTGCACATTCACGGATAGTAACTACGTCACCCGCTTTTGCTGTGTTGTTTTCGTCATGTACGTGTAGCTTAGTTGTACGTTTAATGAATTTCCCATAGATTGGGTGCTTCACGTAACGTGCGATTGCGATAGTGAAAGATTTTTCCATCTTGTCGCTAACTACACGGCCTTGAAGAGTACGAATTTTATCGCTCATTATTGACCTGCCTTCTGGTTAATAATTGTTTTTACACGCGCGATATCGCGACGTACTGTTCTTAGCGTGTGTGTCTGAGCTAACTGACCAGTGCTTGCTTGCATGCGCAGGTTAAACTGCTCACGAAGAAGTCCTAGAAGTTCAGCATTAAGCTCTTCTACGCTTTTGTCTTTTAGTTCGCTTGCTTTCATCACATTACCGTCCGAGTTACGAAAGTTGTTTTGAATGGCAGTTTACGAGCTGCAAGGTCGAATGCTTCACGAGCAAGCTCTTCAGAAACACCTTCCATTTCGTAAAGTACTTTACCAGGCTGAATTTCAGCAACCCAATATTCAACAGAACCTTTACCTTTACCCATACGAACTTCAAGAGGTTTTTCTGTAATCGGTTTGTCAGGGAAGACACGGATCCAGATTTTACCTTGACGTTTCACGTGACGCGTCATAGCACGACGAGCTGCTTCGATTTGACGAGCAGTCATGCGGCCACGGCCAGTAGCTTTCAATCCGAAAGTACCGAAGCTTACTTTGTTACCGTTTTGCGCTAAACCGCGGTTGCGGCCTTTGTGCATTTTACGGAATTTTGTACGTTTTGGCTGTAACATTACTCGCTACCTCTACTTAGCACTTTTCTTGGCTTTCTTTGGTGCGCGTTTAGCTGGCTTCTCTTGCTCTTGTACTAGTGGTAAACCACCAATAACTTCGCCTTTGAAGATCCAAACTTTAACACCAATGATACCATAAGTGGTTAAGGCTTCAGAAGTTGCGTAGTCGATATCAGCACGAAGAGTATGTAGAGGTACACGACCTTCACGATACCATTCTGAACGTGCGATTTCTGCGCCGCCAAGACGACCGCTAACTTCAACTTTAATCCCTTTTGAACCGATGCGCATTGCATTTTGTACCGAACGCTTCATAGCGCGACGGAACATAACACGACGCTCTAGCTGAGAGGCAATGCCGTCTGCTACTAGTTGTGCATCAAGTTCTGGCTTACGTACTTCAGAGATATTAATCTGAGCAGGTACACCAGCGATTTTAGTTACTGCTTGACGTAATTTTTCTACGTCTTCGCCTTTTTTACCGATAACAACACCCGGACGAGCCGTGTGGATTGTTACGCGGATTGATTTTGCTGGACGCTCAATAACGATTTTAGACACAGAAGCCGTTTTTAATTCCTTTGTAAGGAATGCACGAACTTTGTGATCGCCAAAAAGCTGATCAGAGAAATCTTTAGAACTCGCGTACCAGGTAGAAACCCAAGGTTTAGATATACCTAGGCGAATACCAGTAGGATGAACTTTTTGTCCCATTACTTATACTCCTAGCTATCTGAAACCATAACAGTGATATGGCTTGTACGCTTAAGGATGCGGTCTGCGCGTCCTTTAGCACGAGGCATAATACGTTTCATTGTAGGACCATCGTCCACAAAGATCGTAGTTACACGAAGCTCATCAATGTCAGCACCTTCGTTATGCTCTGCGTTAGCAATAGCAGACTCAAGTACTTTCTTAACTAATACAGCCGCTTTTTTCGGGCTGTACGCCAGGATTTCTAGTGCGCGATCGACAGGTAACCCGCGGATCTGATCTGCAACTAGACGTGCTTTTTGCGCCGAACCAGAGGCGAATTTATGTTTAGCTAATGCTTGCATTTATCTTCCCCTCTTAACGTTTCTTCGCTTTCTTATCCGCAGCATGGCCACGGTAAGTGCGAGTTGGTGCAAATTCACCTAGTTTGTGACCGATCATTTCGTCAGAAACGAAAACTGGTACGTGCTGGCGACCATTATGGACAGCAATGGTCAATCCGATCATGTTAGGTATGATCATTGAACGACGGCTCCAAGTTTTAATTGGCTTTTTCTCACCGCTTTCCAAAGCTTTCTCTACCTTCTTCAGCAAGTGTAGGTCTATAAAAGGACCCTTCTTGAGAGAGCGTGGCATGGCTATTCCTCAATATTACTTAGTACGACGACGTACTATAAATTTATCCGTACGCTTATTCTTACGCGTCTTCGCACCCTTAGTCGGCTTACCCCATGGAGACACAGGATGACGACCACCAGAAGTACGACCTTCACCACCACCGTGTGGGTGATCAACCGGGTTCATGGCAACACCACGAACTGTCGGACGAATACCACGCCAGCGGTTTGCACCTGCTTTACCAAGTGAACGAAGCATATGCTCAGCATTGCCAACTTCACCAAGTGTAGCACGACAATCAGCTTCAACTTTACGTACTTCGCCTGAACGAAGACGTAATGTTACATACTGACCATCACGTGCAAGAATTTGAACGTAAGCACCAGCAGAACGTGCGATTTGTGCACCTTTACCTGGTTTTAATTCTACGTTGTGAACAGTCGAACCTACAGGCATATTACGCATTGGTAGTGCATTACCAGCTTTGATTGGTGCATCAACACCAGACTGGATTGCATCACCAGCTTTTAAGCCTTTAGGTGCGATAATGTAACGACGCTCACCGTCTGCATATAATACAAGAGCGATGTTTGCGCTACGATTTGGATCGTATTCTAAACGTTCAACAGTAGCTGGAATGCCATCTTTAGTACGTTTAAAATCGATTAAACGGTAATGATGTTTATGACCACCACCGATATGACGAACCGTAATACGACCATTGTTATTACGACCACCTGATTTAGAGTTTTTCTCTAAAAGTGGTGCGTATGGCTTACCCTTATGTAAATCAGAGTTAACCACTTTAACTAGGTGACGACGACCCGCAGAAGTAGGCTTACACTTTTGAAGTGCCATAATTCTATCCCCTTATTACTCGGCGCCGCCGACAAAGTCTAGCTCGCTGCCTTCTTTAAGAGTAACGTAAGCTTTCTTCCAGTCGCTACGACGACCGAAACGCATGCCAGTACGTTTTGTTTTACCCTTAACGTTAAGTGTGCGAACACCCGTTACTTCTACTTCAAAAAGCTTCTCAACTGCTGCTTTAATTTCAGCTTTAGTTGCGTCATTTACTACTTTGAAAACAATCGTGTTGTTTTCTTCAGCAGCAATTGTGCTTTTTTCAGAGATGTGTGGAGCAAGGATCACTTTTAAAAGACGTTCTTCACGGATCATGCTAGCGCCTCCTCAAGTTGCTTAACAGCAGCGGCTGTAATAAGTACCTTGTCGAAAGCAATTAAGCTTACAGGATCGATACCAGCTACATCACGCGTGTCAACCTTATAAAGGTTACGTGCTGATAAGAAAAGATTTTCATCTACTTCTTCAGTCACGATAAGTACATCTTTAAGCTCAAGCTCTTTTAGCTTAGCTACTAGATCTTTAGTTTTTGGTGCTTCAAGACCAAAACTTTCAACAACGATTAAACGCTCTTGACGAACTAGTTCAGATAGGATGCTTTTGATCGCACCACGGTACATTTTACGGTTTACTTTTTGGCTGTGGTCTTGTGGTTTAGCTGCGAAGCTAACGCCACCTGAACGCCAAATTGGACTACGGATTGTACCAGCACGTGCACGGCCAGTACCTTTTTGAGCCCATGGTTTTTTACCACCACCGCTTACTTCAGAACGTGTCTTCTGAGCACGAGTACCTTGACGAGCACCTGCTGCGTAAGCAACAACTACTTGGTGTACTAATGCTTCGTTAAACTCACGTCCAAAAGTAGCTTCAGAAACTTCAAGAGCGCCAGAAGCGTCTTTGATTGCTAATTCCATCACTAAATCTCCAGGACTTATGCTTTAACAGCTGGTTTAACGATAACGTCACCGCCGATAGATCCAGGTACTGCACCTTTCACTAAAAGCAAGTTACGCTCAGCGTCAACGCGAACTAGTTCTAAGTTTTGAGTCGTTACACGCTCAGCACCCATATGACCGGCCATTTTCTTACCTTTAAACACCTTACCAGGTGATTGGTTTTGACCGATTGAACCAGGAGCACGGTGAGATAGAGAGTTACCATGTGTAGCGTCTTGCATGCTGAAATTCCAGCGCTTAACACCACCTTGGAAACCTTTACCTTTAGAAGTACCGGTTACGTCAACCTTGTTGATTTCGTTGAATAACTCAACAGTAAGCTCTGCGCCTACTTCAAAATCGCCTTCACCACCGTTAAGGCGGAATTCCCACAGACCGCGACCCGCTTCAACGCCAGCTTTAGCGAAGTGACCCGCTGAAGCTTTGTTTACACGACTTGCTTTTTTAGTGCCTGCGGTTACTTGAAGCGCGTTATAACCGTCTGTTGCGTCAGATTTGATCTGAGCAATGCGGTTAGGTGTCGCTTCAATAACTGTCACAGGGATAGATACACCATCTTCAGTGAAGATTCGTGTCATACCCACTTTACGACCGACTAGACCTAATGCCATTTTCCTAAAACCTCTCTAATCTTCCGATTAACCCAGGCTGATTTGAACATCAACACCAGCAGCAAGATCTAAACGCATAAGTGCGTCAACAGTCTTGTCAGTTGGTTCTACGATGTCTATCAGACGTTTATGGGTGCGGATTTCGTACTGATCACGCGCATCTTTGTTTACGTGCGGTGATGTAAGTACAGTAAAACGTTCAAAGCGTGTAGGTAGTGGGATTGGACCACGTACTTGTGCGCCAGTGCGTTTCGCAGTTTCCACGATTTCTGCCGTTGATTGGTCAATCAAACGGTGGTCAAAAGCTTTTAGGCGAATACGAATGCGTTGATTTGACATTCTTAACCTCAATATAAAGAGCATTTAAAAGAGCATAAAAAAACGACCGAAACAATCTCAATAATTAAGATGGCGGCTGTTTGATTATATCTACGTTGAGTTCCAAATCGGAACTCCTGTTTATTAGCTTGAAATCCAAGCTTAATTTATCCTTCCAAGTTCCCGGGGGAATTTTGAAAGCCTGCGTATTATAGAGGTATTGGTGATAAATGCAACAACTAATTCAAAACAATCTATGAGCGATTAATTCGTTTAAATAAGTGTCTGCTTGTATTATGTAACTATACTGGAACTAAATTTTTCAACGTGGGTCAATAGCAGCATTAACTAATCTCATTTCACAAAGAAGCGATTTTTTAGATAATATGATATCCTATCACACTAATTTTGCTTTTTAACACCCTCAATATGGTGAGTCGATGCGTATTTTTAATTATTGTTTAAACGTTTTATCTGCTGGATTTAGTCGCTTATTTGTAAAAAGCAAAGTCCTCCCAGAAAACCCTATTAAACAGTACGATTTAAATCCTGATTACCCTACATTTTATATAGTGCGTTTAAACTCTCGCTTTGATCTTGCAGCACTGGCTCATGCTTGTAAAAAACACGGCTTACCCAGTCCAACTGAAGAGCAAATATTAGGTGATGAGCATTTAGATCGGTTTATTGGTATTAAAAATCCGCCTCCTTTATTTGGTGATACAGCAAAACCTACTAACGCGCTGGCACAAGGTAAACAGATAATTGACCACCTTATAAATAGTGGCCAAAAAAATGTACAAGTGATACCGGCAACTATTCTATGGGGCCGCGATCCAGGTAAAGAAAAACCAGGATTACGTACATTAATAACTCACTCGGTTACACCAAGCTGGTTTAGAAAATTTTTTGTGGTGTTATTTTCTGGGCGCGATAACTTTATTCGCTTTAGCCAACCTCTCGACTTATCACTTATTGTAAATGAAAAAGCCGACGTAAATGAGCTACCACAAAAATTACTCCGTGTTGCTCGCGTCCACTTTAAACGTCAAAAACTGGCAGCCACAGGCCCAAAAATGCCATCACGCGAGCAGCTCTTTAATTCACTATTGGCCTCTCCTACCATCAAAAAAGCTATTCAGGATGAAGCAAAGGCTAAAAATATTAGCCAAACCGAAGCACGTCAAAATGCGCTTAAGCTACTTGATGAAATAGCCGCAAACTATTCTGAAGCCATGATCCGCGTTGCTGATCGCTTTTTAACATGGCTTTGGAATAAGCTATACAACGGCATACACATAAAACACACAGAGCAATTGCATGAGTTAACAAATAAAGGCCATGAAATTATTTACATGCCTTGTCATCGTAGCCACATGGACTACTTGCTTCTTACCTACTCTATTTACCATTTAGGTTTAGTGCCGCCACATATTGCCGCAGGCGTTAACCTTAACTTTTTCCCTGCAGGTGGAATATTTCGCCGCTCTGGTGCGTTTTTCATTCGCCGCTCATTTGCAGGTAATAAGCTGTACTCTGCTATTTTTAAAGAATATTTGAGCCAGTTATTTATTAAAGGTTACTCGGTTAAGTTTTACACAGAAGGCGGGCGTAGCCGAACTGGGCGTTTGTTACCTCCTAAAACAGGTATGCTTGCAATGACCTTTCAAGCAATGCTACGTGGTATTGATCGACCGGTATCGATTGTCCCTGTATATATTGGCTACGAACATGTGATGGAAATAAATACGTACCTTAAAGAGCTTGCTGGAAAAGATAAAAAAGGCGAGTCAATATTTGGTATTTTTAAAGCGATAAAAAACCTTAAAAACTATGGCCGTGGTTACCTTAATTTCGGCGACCCTATTTCGGTTAATCAATATTTAAACGATAACCAACCCGACTGGCGCGACGCGATTCACCCAACTGACGTACAAAAACCTCAGTGGTTAGGGCCACAAGTCGCAGCTTTAGCAGACCAAGTTATGGTTAAAATTAATAATGCAGCTGCATTAAATGCTGTTAACTTATTAGCGATGGTATTGCTAGTAAACGACAAGCACGCATTAAGTAAACCAAAGCTATTAGCCCAGCTCGATTTTTACTTACGCTTGCAGCGTGATGCCAGTTATAGCGATAAAGTAACCGCGCCAGACGAAACACCGGAGCAACTACTTACGCACGCTTTAAAACTTAATAAGTTTGATGTGATAAGTGATGAGTTTGGCGAGATTATTGCCATTAGCGATAAAGAAAAAACACTTTTTAACTACTATCGAAATAATATTTTGCACCTATTTTCGGTACCTAGCTTACTGGCATTGCACTTGTTCAAGCAGCACACAACAACGATTAAGCAATGCGAACAATTAGTACATTCGTTTTATCCGCTATTTGCCAAGGAGTGGTATTTACAGCCCCTTGATGAAAACTATATCACTCGTATTTTAGCGAACTTTGCTGACCAAAATTTAATTGAATTTGATGGTGACAATATACATATCACCAACACTAACGATTGTTTAGCAAAATTAGAAATGCTAGGGCGAGCACTCAGCTTTACCCTGCAACGTTATGCTATTGTTATTGGTTTTATACAAACGAGTGATGGAATAGAAAAAGCAGAGCTTGAACGTGAAAGCCAAGTATTAGCCCAGCGCTTAGGCACGTTACATGGCATTAAAACACCAGAGTTTTTTGATAAAAAAGTATTGGTTGGTTTTATCGATAACTTACGTGGTGAAGGGCTGGTTACAGAGGGCAATAATGGCTTGGTGGGCAGTACGCAATTATGCGAAACCTATTCAAAACTTAAAACATTGCTACCTGCCCGCATATGGCAATCAATTAGCGACATTGTTCAAGACCAGTGTAACTAGCCGCTATAAAAAATAGGGTTAGCGCTGACGCATAACCCCTTCTTGAATTGTTGAGGCAACCAAGTTGCCTTGGCGATCAAAAAACTGCCCTCTTACCAGCCCTCGGCCTGAGCTCGCACTCGGGCTGTCTATGGTGTATAAAATCCAGTCGTCTAATCTAAACGAGCGATGAAACCACATTGCATGGTCAATCGTTGCAACCTGCATATTTGGCTGCATAAACGACACGCCATGCGGCTGTAATGCAGTTGGTAAAAACTCAAAGTCAGACGCATAAGCCAATAGGTAATTATGAATACGCTGATCATCGGGCATATCACCATTTGCTCTAAACCAAATATGTTTAACTGGTTCAATCGCTTCTGGTTTAAAGGGGTTATGAAATGTCACAGGGCGCATTTCAATAGGCATTTCGCGAATAAATTTATTACGAATCACCTCGGGTATATGCTCAGCATTTTCTTGATAAAACTCAAGCGACGAACGTAGCTCTTCCGGTTGCGGTACATCTGGCATCGTTGCCTGATGCGAAAGTCCGTCTTCAACCGCTTGAAAAGACGCAGTCATATAAAAAATAGGCTTACCGTATTGAATAGCACTTACACGGCGAGTACTAAAGCTTTTGCCATCGCGAATAGTTTCAACATCGTAAACGATAGGTTTAGCTGCGTCACCCGGGCGTAAAAAGTAAGAATGTAATGAGTGAACAATACGTCCAGCCGGTAGGGTTTCCTTTGCAGCTGAAAGCGCTTGCCCCATAACCTGACCACCAAAAACAGCTCTAAAACCCAAATCTTGGCTTTGCCCTCGGTATAACCCTTGCTCTATTTCTTCAAGTGTTAATAACGATAATAAATCATCTAAAACTTGGCTCATTATATGTTCCTCAATTCCCTAATAACTTAATGATACTATAGACTACAACTATGTAAATCTTTGTTAGGAATACAACTATGGCTTACTGGCTGTTTAAAACGGAACCCGATGCCTTTTCAATTGACGATTTAAAACACGCAACTAACCAAACAACAATGTGGGAAGGTGTAAGAAATTACCAAGCCCGAAACTTTTTGCGTGATGATGTTAAAGAAGGCGATTTAGTGATGATTTATCACTCGAGCTGTAAAAACGTAGGCGTCGCGGGTATAGCAAAGGTAACAAGTTCAGCCTATCCAGACCCCACTCAATTTGACCTAAATAGCGATTATTATGACCCTAAAGCCACCAGCGATAACCCGCGCTGGGTAGTAGTTGACGTAACCTACCACCAACATTTAAATAAAATTGTGAGCTTAAAATCAATAAAAGCAAACAACAGTATTACTGAGCTAGCACTAAAAAAAGCAGGAAGATTATCTGTTATGCCCGTAACAGAGCATGATTGGAATGTAATTATGAATATGACTAAAGAGTAAAGTTGTAACGCCGTACTTATTTTTTTACTGCTTTTTTCTTTTTGTGCCCGTGCTTGGGCACAATTGCAAAATACATAATAAGTCCTAACCACGAAAAAAAGATAATGCCGATGAGCCAACCGTTTTTTTCGTGGCCTTGCGTACGTTTACTGTTTAGTACAATGACTACAGGTAAAATGTACGCACTTAAAATAACAATTAAAAATATAACTTCATTCATTATTTTTCCAAGCTTGACCAATCAACTTCGCCGCTCAATACGCGCTCAACAGAAATATAGTGAAGAATATCCCCTTCATTCACTTTATAATCCAAAGGTGGATTTAAGTCCATATTTTGAGCACTCAAGTTATGTGCAACACCCAACAAAATAGCGTCGTGCTGCTTTTTAAAATGATGAAATAAAGTGCCAAATTCCATTTCCTTACAACCACTGGGGACTTTTAAGCTAAATTGTGTATCACCATGTAATGTAGAAAGCAGCTCTTCTTGTACTCGACTAGAGCCAGGGTCTTGCATTGAACGAACTAATATTTCAGCCGACTTAGCGCTGCTACATTCTATATTTTGACAATGTTCAAGTAACATATCGACTTTAGTTTCATCTAAAAAATGAGCACTAATATGGCACTCATCTTTTACTAAGCGGCTAATACGCAGCGCAGTAGTGAATGTTTGGTCGTCGTCTTGCCCATCAATAATTACTTTATCGGCATGCCTGATTGCTACACGCTCCAACTCAGCTAAATCAGTAAAGCTAGAAAGACGCGCAAAATCAACCTGCTCATTTGCTAAAAACGGATGTTCCATTTGCTCTGTTACCGCGAGTAAAATACGACGTTCAGTGCGTTTTGTATCCGCCAAAATGTAATCAATCATTTTTTTAGTTCTGGTATCGTGCCAACCAAAAATAATGATGTGGTTATTACTGTGAGCAAAATCTTTATCACCAGTCATAGCGTGCCTAATTAAGTAAGTAACAGTCTGTCCTGCTTTTCCAAGCAAAACACCAAATAAAGCTAAACCAAACGGAATTTGTATTAAAGCAACCACCCACCGACCAAGCTCTGTTGTCGGGCTAAAATCACCATACCCTACTGTTGAGGTTGTCACTGTGTAATAGTAAAAAAAAGTGGTTATAGAGGTTAACGCCTGTTCATTAGCAACATACAGTAGCAACCAGGTTACGAGCATATGAGTTAAAATTGCAAAGGTCACTGCTTGCCAGCTCAATTGATCAATATGAGCGCGCACAAGTAACGCTAACCTTTTAAATATCACCGGCATAATACAAAATCTTTGTTATTAAATTATCTATAAACAGTACGTTACTGTATGCCTTAGTTTTAATCAACGTTTAAGGTATAGACAGTATAAAACTGTCCCCTGTAATACTAATTGTGATTTGCACATAACCACATTTCGTGATTAATTAATCTACAGACAAACACTAAACTGTATTTTTATGCTTAATAGAATAGCCACCCCATTTACAAAACTGGTTGAGCGTTACCTACCCGACCCATTTATATTTGTAATTTTGCTTACATTTATTGCATTTGGCGCTGCCAGTATATTTACACCTTTCACCAGTATTAATGTACTACAAGCATGGGGCAATGGATTTTGGAACCTATTAAGCTTTGCTATGCAAATGCTGCTTGTACTTATTACAGGCTACATGCTGGCAAGTACACCTCCCATTAGCAAAGTATTAAAGAAACTAGCAACCTTAGCCAACACCGCGCCTAAAGCAATTATATTAGTTACTTTTATCTCACTTTTAGCGAGCTGGCTAAACTGGGGATTTGGCCTTGTTATTGGTGCATTGTTTGCCAAAGCTATTGCAAAACATACCCGTGTAGATTATCGATTATTAGTAGCTAGTGCCTATACTGGCTTTGTTGTATGGCATGGCGGCCTTGCAGGTTCAATCCCGCTAACTATTGCAACACCAGGACACTTTTCACAGGCAAGTATGGGTATTGTTAGTACAGATCAAACCTTATTTGCTGGTTTTAATATTGCCATTTTGATTGGTTTATTTATTATCGTCCCATTAGTAAATCGCTACATGTTACCCAATGACAACGACAGCGTTTATATTGATCCAACCCTATTAAATACGCGCACACCTGCAGCAAGTAAAATAACGCGTCCTTCACAACATTTAGAGCAAAGCAAACTACTAGGTATGGGCATTGGCTTAATGGGGCTTGCCTACTTAGGCTATTACTTTTTTATCTCTGGTGGTGGCTTAAACCTCAATAGTGTAATTGCCCTGTTTTTATTTTTAGCTATTACGCTACATCAAACTCCTCACAATGTGCTTAATAGCTTACAACAAGCAATTCCAAGTGGTGCGGGTATTGTTATTCAGTTTCCGTTTTATGCTGGCATTATGGCGGTGATGGTCGATACAGGGTTAGCACAGCAAATATCACAAGGCTTTATTGCCATTGCAGATGCCGATAGCTTGCCATTTTATAGCTTTATAAGTGCAGGACTCGTTAATATGTTTGTGCCCTCAGGTGGCGGCCAATGGGCAGTCCAAGCGCCTATTGTTATACCTGCAGCGCAAGAGCTGGGTGCAGATATGGCAAGGGTTGCTATGGCTGTGGCATGGGGAGATGCTTGGACGAATCTAATTCAACCTTTTTGGGCACTGCCCGTATTAGCTATAGCGGGCCTAAAGGCAAGAGATATTATGGGCTTTTGCGTGGTACAACTAATTATTACTGGGGTATTTATATCGCTGGTATTGAGCTTTTATTAATAAAGCTTTGCGCGTAGTTAAAAATTAACTACGCGCACAATTATCAGCTAGACAAAATTGTCATCGGCAAACTGAGTATTGGATTGTCAGAATCGGCAAAATGCATCATCACTGCTACATGCCCTGCAACTACAAGTGCGTACATAACGGCTGAAAAACCTTGTCCGTATTTATCTAGTGGTATTAAATGCGAGTAATGTCGTCCGCGCCATTCAAATATAATTTCCAATGCGCCAACAAATAAAAAGAACACCAGTAACATTAAGCCAAATGTATAACTAAGCCATAAGCCAAAAAACACACCCAGCAAGCATACACTTAGTCCAATCCATGAGCGCATAGAAAAGCTGATACTCTTTAATACATGCCCACCATCTAGCGGTAAAATAGGCAGTAAGTTAAATAAGTTAAGTAGTGCGCTTAATACCGCAACACCGGCAAAAATTTCCATCTCAGTGGCGTAATAAAGCACCACGCCTAACACTGAGGTAAACAAACCAAATGCAGGGCCCATTAGTGAGATCACCACATCTTGCCAGCGGGTTGTTATTTTATCGTCACTGACAGCTAACCCACCTACAAATGGGATTAAGTAAATACCTTTGGTTTTTATACCAAAGTACTTCATTGCTCTTACATGCCCATACTCATGCACGACTAAACACGCAATAAGCATCAGCGCAAATTCAATGCTAAATAGCCAGGCATACCCGGCAACTGATGCCCCCGCCAGCGCAGCCTTTACTACTTTTGCGCTTTTAAATAGTTTAAAGCCTAACGCAGCAAAACCTAAAAAACCTCTTTTAGGTTCGCCATTAACTGGGGCTGGTAAAGCGAGCTGAGTAGCAAATTGCTCGTCTACAAATAACGAAATACTTTGCTCAGCAGTTGTGCTGGTATCTATACCTATTAATTTATCTTGAAAGTTAAATTGATAGTAATGTTCTCGAGGAGTATCAAACGCAATAGCTTGCTGGTTATGAAATACTTGTACTATTTGCTGCCCAGAAACCATTAATGAAAATGGCTGATCAGCCAAGGTGAGGTCTATTCTTATCATAATTAAAGCCATTTAAAATAATCGCGCTAGTATACCGTTTGGCTAAAAAAACACGAGGGCAGACGTTAACTATTGTATTTAAGTAACTAGCAATAGCTAACGTTGCGAGTGAAAGGTTACTTTTCTTCTTTAGAGTGTTCGTCTTCTTCACTTACAATATGCGCACTGCTGGCCAAACGCTTACGCCAGCGTTGCTTTGCCACTGCACGCATATTGGTTGACTGGTCGCGCTCGTCGACTATTTCTAAGCCCATTAGTGCTTCAATCATATCCTCAAGCGTTACTATGCCGCGCACTTCTCCGTATTCATCCACGACTAAACATATGTGCGTACGTTGAGTTAGTAGCGTTTGCAATAATGACGATACATTTTGAGATGTGGGTACTGTATAAATTGGTTTGATCAGCTTACTGATTTTATAATCGGTGCCTAAGCGATGATAGGCCAACATAATATCGTTTTTATGCACAAATCCGACAATGTCGTCAGCATCTTTATCAAAGATTAATACGCGGGAAAACGATGACGAACCATGCTCATTTAAGTATTGGTTTACTGTTAAGTCTTTATGTACTTTAAATATAACCGTGCGCGGCGTCATTAAGTCAGCCAATTTTGCGTGTCTAAAATGTAAAAGATTACGAATAATTTCAGACTCATCTTCGTGCAAAGCACCCGACTCAGTGCCAATATCTGCCATGGCTTCTATTTCTTGGCGAATATAATAAGCCTCGTCGTGTTTTGGCCCCATTAGGTTTGTTAACTTTTGCGCACACCATACAAAGGGCTTTAGCGAAATCACCAAAAACCGTAAAGAGTAGGTAACACTTGGCGTTAAGGCACGCCAATAATTAGCACCCAGTGTTTTTGGAATAATTTCAGAAAGAACTAATACCAGTAAAGTCATTATTGCTGAGGCAATTCCTACTGCAGCATCAGAAAAAACCACAGCAGCTTGCGCCCCCACACCCGCCGCACCTGCGGTATGTGCAATGGTATTTAAGGTTAAAATAGCTGCTAATGGCTGATCTATATTATTTTTTAGTTTTTCAAGTTGCTTAGCAAGCTCAGGTTGCTCTTTTCTGAGTGATGCAACATAGCTTGGCGAAATACTTAATAGCACCGCCTCCATCACAGAGCACAAAAACGAAATAACAATGGCCACAACCATATAAACAATCAGTAAAGTCACTTTCTCTCCTTTATATTGGATGGATGAGCATGTTAACAATACATGCTATATTTGACCAAACATCCAATAATAACAGGCACAATAATGAAATTTAATGCACCTTGGTGTTATCGCAACAAGCGACTTAAACTAGCTTTAGGCTTATTAGCGTTTAGCAGTTTAAGCTTTGCAACAATTGCTGAACCATTGGACAAATCAAAGATTCAATTTATCGGCCCTATTGCCGAAGATATGCAATTAAAACCTTTTCAAACGCCTCATGGCTCAGCCATTATCAACAACCTTTTGCCACAATTACAAGCAAACTCAGACAGTTTTTCTATTTTCGGTAAAAAACAAAGCTGGCAACCATTCAATAAAGTAAGCGCACTCACCCTTGGCGGACTTCAAGCGCTGAAGTTTAATATAGAAACAACGCGTTTTACACAAGGCACTCTGACTTTAAAGGGGATTGAAGAGGGGCAATTATTTATTAATAGTGAGCCTCAAAAAGGTGATAAAAACAGTTATAAGCTTGCCTTAACTAACTCCACTCACAGCGTTATTATTTTGGCGCAACAAGTCGCAAACTGGAATGATGTGGTTATCGATTTCATCCCTAAAAGTGACACTGATAAAATTACGCTAAATACATCAAACATAAAGCGCTTATCGGCAAAGCAATTATTTGATGCACCGACCCTAAGTAATATATCTCTAGCGCCCAACGCTGAGCAATACATAACCACTAAACGCACTTACGACGATAAGAATCAAAATAAAGCCAACTTGATTACCGAGTTAAAAAATACAGACAACTTGACTGTATATCGATTTGAAGATGGACAACCAAGTAACATTATTTGGAGCCCAGATAATCAGTACTTAGTGTATTTATTAAATGGTGAGCTAAAACAGCTTAATCGTAAAAGCTTAGCCATTAAAACACTGGCAAGCGACTTAGCCGGCGCGAGTGGCTTCACCTTTTTTAACGACACTAGCATCGTATTTAGCTGGTCTAAATCACCAGAAAACAGTCACAACTTAACTAAGCATTACAAAGGCCTTCAAGATCGTTGGTCGTATGCGCGCACCACCAGCCAACTTTATATGCTTGATACTAAAAGTGGCTTAACAAAAACGCTTAGCCAAGGCCCGCTTTCTCATAGCTTTGAAGACTTAAATAGTACGCGTGGAAAAGTATTAATGAGCCGTTCGGTTATGGCTATGCAAGCGTCTACACACCCTGAGACAGAGCTCGTTGAGCTGGATATAAAATCAAACAAACTTTTGTCACTTGGTAAATTTAAAACATTTAACCAAGCAAAATACGCAAACAAAGACGTGTATGTTGTTGCAGGTCCCGACTTTAAAAATGGCGCTGGCAGAGCGTTGCCAAAGTCAATGCTTGCCAATAATTACGACGGACAGCTTTACCTGTTAACTAACAACGGTAAAAACGTCACTGCGCTTAGTAAACAATTCGACCCATCGATTGGTCAGTTAAGCGTATTAGAAAACGGCGATGCGGTACTTAAAGTGACCGAAAAAGACACTCAACCACTGTATTTATTTGACCTAAGTAAGCAGCGCTTCCAAAAGTTAAATACCAGTGTAGATATTGTAGAAAAATTTAGCGTTTCATACGGGCGTAATTCACAAGTATTAATCACTGGCACAAGTGCTTTAGCGCCACAACAACTAAAACGCCTTAATATTAGTAAAAACAAAACCGATCTTATTTGGGATTCAAAACCAATTGCTTATGCCAATACAACAATCCCCACCCTTGAAGAATTTAACTTTACTAATAAAAGTGGTGTTGAAATAACCGGGCGTGTTTATGTGCCAAGTAACCTAGATAAAACTAAAAAGTACCCTGCTCTTGTTTATTATTACGGTGGCACATCACCTGTTACTCGTGGCTTTACCGGCCGTTATCCATTTAATTTATGGGCTGAAAACGGCTATGTGGTTTATGTAGTACAACCTACCGGCGCAACGGGCTTTGGACAAAAATTCTCAGCGCAACACGTCAATGCATGGGGTGACTACACCGCCGACGATATTATTGAAGGGACACAGGCATTTTTAAAAAAATACGACTATGTAGATAATACCAAAGTTGGTAATTTAGGGGCCTCTTATGGTGGCTTTATGACTATGTTATTGGCTACAAAAACCGATTTATTTAGCGCTTCTATTTCCCATGCCGGTATTTCAAACTTAACCTCTTATTGGGGCGAAGGATGGTGGGGCTACTTATATTCTGGTGAGGCATCTAAAAACAGCTTCCCATGGAATAACGCTGAGCTTTATAGCCAACATAGCCCGGTATTTCATGCCGATAAAGTAACCACACCATTACTGCTTATTCATGGTGATAGCGATACTAACGTACCAGTAGGCGAGAGCTTAACAATGTATACCGCACTTAAACTGCTTAACAAAGACGTAGAGCTTATTGAGTATAAAGGCGCAGACCATCAAATTTTTGCTCGCGATAAACGCTTTAACTGGTGGAATACTATGTTGGCTTATTTCGATAAAAAACTAAAAGATGAGCCACAGTGGTGGGATTCAATGTACGAAGGTAAATAATTTAATCCGGTATTTTATAACGCTATGAAAAGCGCCCTCAAATATAAGGGCGCTTTTTAATTTTTTATAATTATTTTAATATTTTTGAAATATTAAGTTACTTAAAACTAGCATGTAACCCCTTCTCAGCATTTACCTAATGGTGCTACCATACAGAGCTACAAACATTTAAAATAAAGTACTATGGCTATTAATGTTTTATTGGTTGAAGACGACGAAATACTCGTTAAACGCATTCAAAATCACTTTGCAGAAACCGAATTTACAATAGAAGTAGACTCAACTGGCGCTGATGCACTAAGCATCGTAAAGCAGCGGTCAAACCTGCGCGATGCTTTTACACTTGCCATTATAGATATTGTTTTGCCTAAAATTGATGGGCTACAGCTTGCCAAAGAGCTCAATACCCTAACAGACATTGGTGTTATTGTGCTATCTAGCCGTGATTCCCAAGCAGATCGAATAGCTGGCCTTGCCCAAGGTGCAGACGATTATATTTGTAAACCTGTCGATTTACTTGAGCTTGAACTACGCATGCGTGCTTTATATAAACGCGTTGCCGTTAATATAGATAGCGACGAAAGTGAAGAGTTTATTGAATACGCCGACTTTAAATTACACCCCGATAATCGCACCCTAATTACCTCATCAGGTGTTGAATCACGTTTAACTGAAGCTGAGCACAAAGTACTTATTTGTTTAATAAGTAATGCAGGTAAAGCCACTTCACGTGAAAAAATATCTGAAGAAATAGGACAGCCCGATTGGAGCCCTAACGATCGTACAGTCGATGTTCTTATTGGTCGACTGCGTAAAAAGCTAAACGATGAAAAAGATCAAAAGCGTATTGTCACAGTGCGTGGCAAAGGCTACATGCTCTCTATATAGTTGTTAAAAAGCGTTTTAAGCTATTTATACTCAACTCTGGTTACTTGGTGAGTTGAGCAATTAAGCGTTCAAAAGCTCTGTAATTTAATGCCTCTTTTAAGTCGTCTAAGCTAATTTTTTCATTCCCTTTTAAATCACTAATCGTACGCGCTACTTTAATGACCCTATGGTAAGAGCGCGGCGATAAAGACAGCTTTTCACTGGCCTTAGCTAAAAACTGCAGCTCTGCTGAAGCAAGCTCACAGTGAATACTCATTTCTTTATTATTAAGCCGCGCATTTACTTTGCCTTGGCGTTTTAACTGTATGTAATAAGCTGCTTCTACCCGCGCACGCACCTGTGCACTGGTTTCTTCTTGTTTAGTGCTTTGCAGTTCTACGCTTGTTAACCGTGGTAGTTCTATTTGCAAATCAATACGGTCAACAAATGGGCCTGATACACGAGATAAATAACGTATAACTTGATCGGGTGTTGCTCGTTTATCGGTGTGGCTTCCCGTAGGACTTGGGTTTAACGCTGTAATGAGCTGAAACTGCGCAGGGAACTCCATTTGCCGCGCCGCACGCGAAATAGTTACCGTACCGGTTTCCATTGGCTCACGCAGGGAGTCGAGCACTTTGCGCTCAAACTCTGGAAGTTCATCCAAAAATAATACCCCATTATGCGCTAGCGAAATTTCACCCGGCTTAGGATTTGATGAGCCTCCCACTAATGCAACCGCTGAGCAGGTATGATGAGGATTACGAAAAGGGCGTTGCCGCCAGTTTGTTAAATCGATTGAATGACCAATAATTGAATAAAGTGCGGCAGTTGAAAGCGCCTCATCATCAGACATAGCCGGCATTATTGTGGCCATTCGCTGAGCAAGCATTGATTTACCGGTTCCCGGTGGACCTAAAAACAACAGGTTGTGCCCACCCGCAGCGGCTATTTCTAATACACGTTTAGCGCCGGGCTGGCCTTTTACATCGCTCAAATCAAGTAAAAAGTCAGGTGCCTGCGTGCAATCTGGGTATTCTATATTTAACGGCAACGGCTGCTGGTTTAGTAAATCACCCCATACTTCTTGAATAGAACTAACCGCTTTACGCTTTACGCCATTTACAAGGCTTGCCAAGCTATCATTAGCTATGGGTAAAAAACAGCAGCGGTTTTGTTCCTTAGCTGCAAGCACAGAAGGTAAAATAGCATTTACTCCACGTACCTCACCGTTGAGTGCAAGTTCACCGTAAAACTCATATTTGTGAATGTCAGGGCATACTATTTGCCCTGATGCCACTAAAATACCTACGGCAATGGCCAAATCAAACCGGCCACCATCTTTGGGTAAGTCGGCGGGGGCTAAATTAACAGTAATGCGTTGATCAGGGAAACCAAATTGAGAGTTTTCAAGCGCGCTGCGCACCCTGTCTTTTGACTCTTTAACAGAAGCTTCGGGAAGGCCTACAATGTGAAATGCGGGTAAACCCGTTCCTAAGTGAACCTCTACAATTACTTCAGGGGCATTAATACCCACCTGTGCACGAGAATATATACGAGCTAATGACATTCCTTATCCTAATCAGTCCTATGATTAGATAAGTTTAGTCAGGATATTTAAAAACGTGTAATGTGATTTTCCACTTTATTGCTGAAAAACGCAGGAGTAATGTCATCAACATCGCCAATACCATCGCCAGCTCGGTCACAAATGAAAAATACACACTGAGCGTATATACAATACCACCCGCAATACAGGTAATAGCATATAGCTCGCCTTTTAATAACATAGGAATTTCTCGGGCAAGAACATCGCGTATTAAGCCTCCAAAGCAGGCGGTTATTACCCCCATAATAATTGCTGTCATTTCTGGCATACCTGCAAGCAATGCTTTTTGCGTGCCCATTACAGCAAAAAACGCCAAACCGAATGCATCTGCTATTTGCAATGTGAAGTACGGAATTGATTTTTGCTTATTAATAAGCCGAGACGTAATAAGCACAGCAGCTAAAATAGCGAAAAAATAACTCTGGTCATGCAACCAAAATACCGGCACATCTAAAATAACATCACGCACAGTTCCCCCACCAATAGCGGTTACTGTTGCTAATACTACAACCCCAAAGCCATCCATTTTTTTCTCGTAGGCCACTAATGTGCCTGAAATAGCAAACACGGCGATACCGATTAAATCAAACCAGTGGTAAAGTTCTGTCATGTAAAAGTGCGCTAAAAAAATATTTCAGCCGTTTTAACATACCCAGCACGGGGTGTTAAGTAATAAAAAACTTAAAATGATTAGTATAAGTAAATGGGGTAAATGTAATCACAGCTTTGTTATTAGGCATCTTATTAGGAATCACTAAATTTCAGGCATAAAAAAGCACGCTTTAGGCGTGTTGCTTTATTATAGCTATTTATTTCTGTGGTTGCGGGAGCCTGAGCTTATAGAGGGTGAATGCCTCACGCAGTGAAGACGACCTTTGCTGGCTAATGGAGAGTTGAGACCGACGAGCTACCCATTGCACTGAATTTCGGGCATAAAAAAACACGCTTTAGGCGTGTTGCTTTATTATAGCTATTTATTTCAGTGGTTGCGGGAGCCTGAGCTTATAGAAAGTGAACCGACGACCTTTGCTGGCTAATGAAGAGTTGAGACCGGCGAGCTACCCATTTCACTAAATTTCAGGCATAAAAAAACACGCTTTAGGCGTGTTGCTTTATTATAGCTATTTATCTCAGTGGTTGCGGGAGCCGGATTTGAACCGACGACCTTTGCTGGCTAATGAAGAGTTGAGACCGACGAGCTACCCATTTCACTAAATTTCAGGCATAAAAAAACACGCTTTAGGCGTGTTGCTTTACTATAACTTTTTATTTCAGTGGTTGCGGGAGCCGGATTTGAACCGACGACCTTCGGGTTATGAGCCCGACGAGCTACCAGGCTGCTCCATCCCGCGCCTGAAATATGCATACTTATTTAACGTTGCTTACATTACAACGTGGCGTCCAATTTAAAAATTGGTTGCGGGAGCCGGATTTGAACCGACGACCTTCGGGTTATGAGCCCGACGAGCTACCAGGCTGCTCCATCCCGCGCCTGTATATTTAAAGTCTATCGACTACTTAATTTTATCTCTTAAGTTAGAGTTTACAGTAACCAAGTTTTATAAAAAATTGGTTGCGGGAGCCGGATTTGAACCGACGACCTTCGGGTTATGAGCCCGACGAGCTACCAGGCTGCTCCATCCCGCGCCTGTAATTTCTTTAAAACATTTTCGTAATATTCACGAGCCTGCCTTGAAGAGAGCGCTACTATATAGGAATAAACTTATAATGCAAGACTTTAACTACTTAAAACCGTTCAAGTGAACAAAAAGCAATCAAAACCTATTCTATACTCGCTCGTTGGTGAGGAGTAATCATTTTTTGAAACTCCCAATCAGGATGGCCCATTACAATAAAATCTGGGTTTTCAGTGCTCTCGCGTTGGTTATACGTTAAAGGGTTAAACTCTGCATCGGTAATGCAACCGCCCGCTTCTTCTACAATAACTTGTGAAGCCCCTGTATCCCACTCACCCGTTGGGCCTATTCTTAAAAAGCAGTCCGCTTTACCTTCAGCAACAATACATGCTTTTAACGAGCACGAACCAACCGCAATGGTTGTAAATTGGCTATTTAAGTATTGGCTCACCGACTCAATTTTCTGACGGCGACTTACCGCTAGTGTTAAACTTTCAGGCGGAGCTACGTATATTTGTGTGTCGCTCTTTTCTTCACGCTTAAAAGCACCATTTTTAGCACTCGCAAAATACGTAATACCTTTTGACGGCCAATGAATAACACCCAGTACAGGGTGGTTATTTTCAATAAGCGCAATGTTTACCGCAAAATCACCACTTTCTAAAATAAACTCACCAGTGCCATCCATGGGGTCAAGTAACCAATAACGCTGCCAATCTTGCCTGTCGGCTAATGCAGGGATAGGCGTTTCTTCAGACATGATTGGAATATCAGGCGCAAGTGCCTTTAAGCCTGCAACAAGCACATCATTTGCAGCTAAATCGGCCTTAGTGACTGGTGTGTGGTCTGATTTTTCTTGTTGGCCAATATCATCTTTTTTGTATATAGCCATAATGGCATCGCCTGCACGTTCGGCTAATTCAATACAAGGTTCTAATAATTTATTCATCGGCAGCTCCAGATGCTAAGTACTTATCTAATAATAGCAAAGCGGCAACACTTCGTGCTTCGGTAAAATCATCTTGCTCTAATAATGACTGCCATTGCGTTAATGGCCACTTAACAACAACTAAAGGCTCAGGCTCGTCGCCTGGAAGTGTTTGCGGATATAATTGCTTAGCAAATAAAATATGCATGGTGGCATTAAAATAACTGGGTGCCATGGTCACTGTTTTTAATGGTTTAAAAAAGTCTGCGCCAAAACCTACTTCTTCTTTAAGTTCTCTATTAGCAGCTTGCTCTGGCGTTTCGCCTGGGTCAATAAGTCCTTTAGGAAAGCCTAGCTGGTAGTCATTGGTGCCCGCGCAATACTCACGCACTAGCAGCATTTCGTTATCGGCCGTTATTGGCACAATCATTACAGCGCCCCTGCCACCACCTCGAATACGTTCATACTGACGCTCTTCGTCATTCGAAAATTTAAGCTCTAAAGATTCCACAGTAAATAGGCGACTTTTAGCGACAACATTATTACTTAGGATTTGAGGAGGTGTTGGATGCTTTTTCTGTGTCATTGGCGTTAATTTGCTATCATGGCAGTTGTGCTTAATCATAAACTTTTCACAGGGAAAAGCCCATGCTAAATTGGTCAAAAATCGATACCGTTTTACTTGATATGGACGGAACACTTCTCGATTTACATTATGACAGCCATTTTTGGTTAACTGTTCTTCCACAACAACATGCCTTAGCCAAAAATATAAGCCTGAGCGAAGCAAAAGAAGATATTTTTAAACGCTATCAAGCTGTAAGTGGCCAAATTGAGTGGTATTGCTTAGATTATTGGGAAGATCAGCTTAAATTACCAATTATGGATTTAAAACGAGAAACACAGCACCTTATAAAAGTACGTGATGACGTTCCCTATTTTTTAACGGAGCTAAAAAAAGCAGGAAAAGAGCTTATATTACTTACCAACGCGCATCCTGAAAACGTCATGATGAAATTTGAACACACCGCAATCGATAATTATTTAGATGGTGTAGTGTCGACGCATGAATATGGCGTAAGTAAAGAGCAGCAAAGTTTATGGCACCAAGTACAAAATGATTTAGGATTTAACAAAACCCGTACTTTGTTTGTTGACGACAGCGTAGCTGTATTAAATGCCGCAAAAAAATACGGCATTGGACACTTACTTGCGGTTGCTAACCCAGATAGCCAGCAACCACACAACGAAATAGCCGATTACTTAAATGTAACCGACTATCGTACTATTATTTAGCTTTTTGGGTAACGTGCCTCAAGGCCTTGGTAAACTAACTTTGCAAAGTCTGCATGTTCGGTATCAAGGCTTTTAACCACTTCAACCAAGTGTTCGTTATCTTCTTGGCCGTTCCATACTTTAATGTAGCTACCATCTTTATAACCATGGTCTTGGCGGAAAAAATTTAAGGTGTTTTTACCGACGTAACCACGGTATAAATCGTCAATATCCATGCCCATTTGTGCCATACAACCGGCAAATGCTGCTGCATTAAACGCTTTATCTGCAACTGCTGATGCCGCAAGTATTTCTAACGTTTGTTTGAAGTCGTCCGCTTGCTGTACTTGGCTCAACTCACTTTCTAATTGCTTTGCTAAGTCTTGATAGCTTGTTTTACCGTCAATACGTAGCGACAAACCAAAGTGAAAAATATCAACTAATTCTAAAATAACTTGCTCGGTATCGGGTGTTTGTTTTTTCCACCACTTCCAGCCATGATGATCTAGCATTTCGGCACACTCAACCCAAATAGCGCGATACCATTCAAACCCTTGTGTAAACCATTGCTCATGCACTTTTGTATTCATGGCGTTTTGCATTTCTAGCATGACTACTAGCTTATTTAAATTGGCAGACATATCAATTCCTGTCGTTTTTAGTTGTTTAATAATACAGAGAAAGCGCTGTTTTTGCATTTGCTATGTCTGTTTTAATTATTTTATCGATTACTGGTAAACTCATACCACGACTCGATTAAATCAATAAAGTCTTCAAAACCACAACCACTGCTTAAGTCGTTTTCTTCAAGCATTAAATCGTCATCTTGATAGGCAATTAAGTCTTCGCTGTCTTGGTGCAGTGCATGCGCTTCAAATAAGGCTTCATCTTTAGATAAAATTAAATCTATTTCTTGGCCTTTTAGAGTCACAGGCTCAAAACTCGTTTTTACCGACGCAATAAGTGCTTGCACCATAGCCACTTTGTCTTTGCCAATTTCTTCGTTTAACCAACGGCCAATGATTGCATGCTCGCTGCTTATTTTAATGCGCAGCCCACTAATAGGGTCGCGAATAAATTGATATTCCATAGGGTTTGCCTGTAAATCTTTAATTGCGTAATTATATACGTAAACGCCCGCAAACCACAGGACATATAAAGCAAAATAGCGCCACACGGGCGCCATTTTATTCAGCTCTAAAGCCGTTAACTTCGCGATCTATAACGCGCTGCGTCAATAATTGACCATAAGTAAATAATAGGCACTAATACAAAACCAACGAGTACATATATAAGTGCGTAACTTATGACAATAGCTAGCGCAAAAAATATAGCAGCTAAAATACGCCCTTGTACTAATTGCCCTAAACCAGGAAAAAATATATTACACAACGCAGCAATTACATTACCGCCAGACCCTTGATCAGCCATACTCACCTCTGTAGTTAATTAATTTTAAATTTTAGTTATTTACTTACTATCACACTTTATGCCAATTTATTAAAGCTTAAAAATCAGTTAGTTAAATTACGACTCTCTAATTGCTTTGGTATTTTTTACTAAATATAGGTCAATTTGATTATTTTTATTATTGATTTTAGTCACTTATCGATACTAAAACTAACCAGCTGATTGGTTTTAGAGGTTATTTTTAGAATAGCTGTTCATAAAAACAGTATTTTATTTAGCCTAACAAAAACACCTGTTATACTGCCCTCAATATTGATTAAAAAGGCGTAACGATGGACGTTTCTGAATTACTCGATGGCTTAAATGACAAACAACGCGATGCCGTTGCAGCCCCATTACAAAACATGTTGGTATTGGCGGGTGCTGGGTCTGGTAAAACACGAGTGTTAGTTCATCGTATTGCGTGGCTTATGCAGGTTGAACAAGCCTCTGCTTATAGTATTTTTGCGGTAACCTTTACCAATAAAGCGGCTAAAGAAATGCGCTCTCGAGTAGAAGAAACCTTAAAAGCACCGGTCGGTGGCATGTGGATTGGTACTTTCCATGGTTTATCACATCGAATTTTACGCGCTCATCACCGTGAAGCTAACTTACCAGAAGCCTTTCAAATTTTAGACTCTGACGATCAGCTAAGAATGATTAAGCGCTTATTAAAATCAATGAATATTGATGATAAAAAATGGCCAGCTAAACAATTTGGCTGGTACATAAGCGCTAAAAAAGACGAAGCCCTTCGCCCTAAAGATATTCAAGCCTACGATATAAACGAGCAAATGATGCTGCGTGTATATGCCGCGTATCAAGAAGCGTGTGACCGCGCTGGTTTAGTCGATTTTGCTGAAATACTGCTACGTAGCTATGAGGTGCTTAAAAATAACCCTACACTACTTCGTCACTACCAACAGCGCTTTGCGCACATGCTGGTGGACGAGTTCCAAGATACCAATACCATTCAGTACGCATGGTTAAAGCTGCTCGCAGGCGATACCCAAAGTATTATGATTGTGGGCGATGACGACCAAAGTATTTATGGTTGGCGCGGCGCTAAAATAGAAAATATAAAACGTTTTTTAACTGACTTTGACGCCGAAACTATTCGCCTTGAACAAAATTACCGCTCAACTGCAACTATTCTTAAAGCATCTAATGCGCTTATAAAAAATAACTCAGAGCGCATGGGTAAAAGCTTATGGACCGATGGCAACGAGGGCGAGCCTATATCAATTTACGCCGCCTTTAACGAGCTAGATGAAGCCCGCTTTGTAAGCAGTAAATTACGTAGCTGGTTAAATGCCGGTAACGCGTTACAAGACGCCGCCATTTTATACCGTAGTAATGCGCAATCTCGTGTACTTGAAGAAGCCATGCTACAAGAAGGTTTAAAATACCGTATTTACGGTGGTATGCGATTCTTCGAGCGTCAAGAAATTAAAGATGCGCTATCGTACTTACGTTTAGTCGGTAATCGCCAAGACGACGCCGCATTTGAACGAGTAATTAATACCCCTGCACGTGGTATTGGCGACAAAACATTAAGTCATATACGCGACTGCGCCCGTGCTGAGTCACTTCCGTTATGGTACGCAGCGAAAGCTATTGTTGAACAACAGCACTTATCGGGCAGAGCAGCCGGCGCTGTTAGCAAATTTGTTGAGCTGGTTGAGCACATTGAAGACAAAATTAGCGACCTTACATTACAAGAGCAAGCTAAGTATGCAATTCAAACGTCTGGCCTTATGGCTATGTATCAGGCAGAAAAGGGCGAAAAAGGTCGTGCTCGTGTAGAAAACTTAGAAGAGCTTATAAGCGCGTGCGATCAGTACGAACTCCCTGAAGAAGAAGAGTTTAGCTCACCACTACAAGGCTTTTTAGCCTATACCTCGCTTGAATCTGGCGAAGGTCAAGCTGATGAGCACGAAGATGCCGTGCAAATGATGACTCTGCATTCAGCTAAGGGCCTAGAATTCCCGCTTGTATTTATGGTGGGCGTGGAAGAAGGTATGTTTCCATCGCAGCAAAGTAATGAAGAGTCTGGCCGATTAGAAGAAGAACGTCGCCTATGTTACGTAGGTATGACTCGCGCTATGGATAAATTATACATTAGCCACGCCGAAAGCCGCCGCCTATACGGACAAGAGAAATACCATAGTCCTTCACGTTTTTTACGCGAAATTCCTGAAGACTGCGTTGAAGAAATAAGGATTAAAACGCAAGTGTCGCGCCCGCCGGCAGCAGGACGCTTTAGTGCATCAGTAAGCCATGCCGCCTTTGAAGACAGCGGCTTTAATTTAGGTCAACGTGTACTGCATGCTAAGTTTGGTATTGGCACGGTTCTTAACTATGAAGGCAGCGGCGCACAATCGCGCGTACAGGTAAACTTTGATGACTTAGGTAGCAAATGGTTGGTAACGGCTTATGCACGATTACAAGCTGTATAAAGCTCACGTAAACACGTTAGAAAGAACACTGGTTGGCACTTATCATCGCCAACTTGTGCTCATTACTGGCAGTACCGCTTGGTGCTACAAGCTATTAGGTGAATTACTTCAAACTGAAAACACACTCGTCGTTTCTAAAAATACCACATTAAATAATGCGCAGTGGCCTAATCGTACCCATCAAATTTTAGGGCAAGAATATTCACACGCCGTTTACGATGGCTTTAGTGGCTTACACCCTGATATATTGGCTGCCATTGCAGGTACGGTAAAAGCTGGCGGTATTTTATATTTACTGCTACCAGAATTAAGCGAACTTTCAACTTGGCCAGATCCTGCGCTAAGCACAGTGCAGTCTCACGGGTATAAAGTAAGCCATAGCTTTTTTAATGAACGCATTGCCCGCGTTATACAATCGTTACCCGCTTTTCATTTTAGTGAATTACATGGCTGTACACGTAATATCACCAGCGAAAGCTCTACCAATAAAATAGATTTTGAACCGCAACAGCATTGTGTAGAAAATATAATTAAAGTGGCTCATGGTCGCGCTAATCGCCCTTTACTTATTAATGCCGATAGAGGCCGTGGTAAATCTGCAGCGCTTGGACTTGCTGCTGCAAAACTTATAGATAAAAAAATACTACTTTGCAGCACACAATTTAAAGCCACTCATAGTAGCTTTAAACATTTAAGCAATGAGTTAAACATCCCCTTCGAAAGTCAAAGTAAGCAGCTTGCCAATTTACAGTACATTGCTCCAGACTCATTATTAAGCTCGTTGCCAGAGTGTGATTTATTACTTGTTGACGAGGCAGCTGCAATACCTGTTCCTCTGTTGTTCAAAATGCTTAAGCATTATCCGCGTATTGTATTTGCAAGCACTTTAGTGGGCTATGAGGGCAATGGTAGAGGTTATACAATTAGGTTTAGTCAGTATGTTAAAGCAAAGTACAAAGCCGCTAATATTGTCACACTTGATGCACCGTTAAGGTTTGCAAAAGCCGATCCGCTAGAACGCCATATACGCACTTTGCTCGCACTCGAAGCACAGTACGAAGAAACTCAACGCAATGGCTTAAATAACCTAGTCCACAGTGAAATTACTCAACAACAACTCACAAAAAACGAGCCGTTACTTGAGCAGGTTATTGCATTACTTTCCTTAGCACATTATCAAAGTAGCGTTAATGATTTACGCCAGCTACTTGATGCGCCTGCGCAACGATTATTCATAACCCAGATAAATAACCAATTAGTGGGAGTGTGTTTAATCTCAATAGAGGGCGGTTTAACCACAGAGCTTACTGAGCAAGTACTAAAAGGTGAACGCCGCCCTCAAGGTCATTTAATGGCACAGACTCTCTCGCAGCTAAGCAATGATCCCCAGTGCCTTACTCAATTCTCTGCCCGCGTAGTAAGAATTGCTGTTGCTCCTAACCTTCACAGTCAAGGGCTAGGTAAAGCGCTACTGAGTTACTGCGAATCAAAAGTTAGTAATGAGTGTTATTGGTTTGGAGCTAGTTTTGGCGCCACCTATGAGCTATTAAAATTTTGGCAAAGCCAAGGATTTAGTACCATAAAACTTGGTTATCAAAAAGATAAAAGCACTGGCGAGCACTCAGCACTCGTTGTGAAGTATTTAAACAACAATACAAGTACGCTGAAACAATTAAAAGCTGATTTTCAAAACGATATATTTTATGCCTTACTCACACACTTTAAGCACCTTGACTGGCAGCTTGTAAGTGTACTTATTGCCCCGTTTACAAATAAGCCTATAAGTACAGATACGCAAAAACGTATAGTACGACAACTTAATAGTCATTTTTCTCGATTTAGTATTTCGCCCACTATTTGGCAAGTTATCACTGAGACGCCCTCAATCATTAATTACTTAACACAAAGCGATAAGCAATTATTAATTAGATTAATTTTGCAAAATGAAAGCGATAAAAATCTTATTGAGCAATTAAATATCCAAGGTAAAAAAGAGCTTGAAACACACTTTAAACAAGCAGTGTTAAAACTAACTAAAGCTATTAAATAATCAGCCTCCTTAATACAGTGATTAATTAGCATAGTTACTTAAGCTATTTGGTGGATTTGTTCTATTCTTAATACATTGATGGGTAAATTAAGATAAAGGCATGGAATTAATAAACTTTAAAGTGGGCTGCAAAACCATTTCACTAAAAATACTTGATATCTTATTAACCGAGCGCTTTGATAATAACCTCACAACACTACCAAACAACAACAAAAGCTTTATTGGTGTTAAAGATTATATGGATATCCCTACTCCAGTTTTCGATTTAGGAATTATTTTAAATAATATATCAACGGAGCAAAGCAACAAACATATTTTAAAACAGCTAAGATCATGGCAAGACAAACAAACTAGCTGGTTCAATACACTAGAAAGAAACCTCTTAACTCAATCAGAAACATTAACTATTAATGAAACTGAGCTTCAAGACTTTATTATTTTTTACCAAGAGTTCAATACCGACAACCCTGATTTAAAGCTTACTATGTCTCGCTTTAATGAACCTTTCGAATCATTACTCGTACAAGCTAAGCAAGCAGTCACTGCTCACAAGCAAGGTGAACATAAGCAGGTAAACAACTTACTCAGTAAAATAAAAAGTAGCAGTATTGCTCAGTTAGAGAGGCTGTTTGAATCTGCAAAAGAGCAAATTACTTTAGATTACAAACCAATAATTGTATTCACAACAAAAGACGGTATAAATCCTCATGTGGGGCTACTCGTCGATAAAGTGGAAGACAGCCTAGATTATAAAAAAGAAGACATCAAACCCTTAGATAAGCTAACTGATATAGGCTTTGATATAGACCCACAAACTAAAGGTATGATGCGAGGCCTAATAAAAATGGCCGAAAACCATAGTGTGCTTTTAGATCCTAGTGTCATATTTAAACCTGCTACGCTGCAAGAAGAAACCGAAAAAACGGAAGCATATGGCTTATTTTAAACACAAAAAAGCCGAGAGAGCCTCGGCTTTTAAATAAGGTTTACTATGCTAAACAGTTGTAATAATATCTTCTAACGCTAGACGCGCTTTTGGTAAACCATGGTTCCAGTCTTCATCGGTATTAGGGTAACCCATAGCTAGCGCAACTTCACAAATGTGTCCATCAAGCTCAGCGCTAAACTTTTCACCAATTAAGTCTGGGTCTACACCCTCCATAGGTGTAGAAGCTATGTTTAAACGCGCTAGAGTATGCATTATATTACCTAGTGCTAAATAAACTTGTGCTTTAGTCCAACTACCGTTGTAGCCATTTTCATCTGTGTTCATTTCAGCAAATGCATATGCACCCATAAAGTTATCACGCATATCTGCTGGTAGATGGCCTGAGCTTACCTCTACGTCAACACGCTTCGAAAACTTCTCTTTAGTGAACTCAGGGTCATAAGCAAGTAAAAGCGTGTGAGATGCCTCTTTAGCATGGTGTTGATTAAACTGGTGTTTGTTAGCGAATGTATCGTGTAAACGGTTCTTACCTTCTTCACTTTCTACTAGAACAAATTTCCAAGGTTGAGAATTGATTGAAGAAGCCGACAGACGAATAGCTTCTTTAATTACTTCCAGATCTTCTGTAGAAATACGTTTTGATGCATCATATTGCTTTGCAGTGTATCTATTGTGTAAGTCTTTAATGATTTGGTGAGACATGCTTTTCTCCGTCTTAATGTAAGTATGTAAATACAAGATGGAGTTAGTTTAATTGCTTAAAGAGCATTTGATAATTAGCAATAAAGTTAAAAGACTTTATAAAAAAAATTGATAATAGATAAACCATATCTCTCGACTAATTGATCTAACTTAAACAAATGTTACTTTATTAGCTGGCAAAAGTATTGAGTGATTTTAGTGTGATTAAACATGCTTTGCTCACAAAGAAGCACTTCGCTTAGGAGGCTCTACCCTTAGAGAAGGAAATACTTAATATTACTCTTCTATAGACGTAAAAAGTCCCGACTATTGCTAGTCGGACTTTCTTATATTTGAAGTCGGTTCGCTACGCAGTAGAATGTTGTGGAACCCACCGCGGTGAAGAGTAGCAGTGAAATGTTGCACTACCATCGCTCAATTCATTCGATAGCCAAAACACTGTTCACAAAGAGGCGCTTCGCTTAAGAGAAGAAAATGCTTAACTTTACTTTTCTATAGACGTAAAAAAGCCCGACTCTTTCGAATCGAGCTGTTTTGTTTGACTATTGAGTTCGACATGAGGTCTTGGCTATTTACTAAACCCCAGACAGCAAAAAACCCGTCACATTGCTGTAACGGGTTTCGCTTATTTGAAGCCTGGTAATGTCCTACTTTCACATAGCAAATGCTACACTATCATCGGCGCTGTTTCGTTTCACTACTGAGTTCGGCATGGAGTCAGGTGGGTCCAAAACGCTATTGTCACCAAGCAAATTTGGTTGTTAATACGTATTTCTGCGCATTAACTGAATTTGGAAAATATCTGATAATATTTTTTAAGTCTGTCAGTAATCTACTTTAGTCATTAACTTCTGTCTTAAACTATCACACAAAACGCGTTTGGCGTTGTATGGTTAAGCCTCACGGGTAATTAGTACAAGTTAGCTTAATGGCTCACACCACTTCCACATCTTGCCTATCAACGTTGTAGTCTTCAACGGCCCTTCAGAGACTTTAAAAGTCTAGTGAGAACTCATCTCGAGGCCTGCTTCGCGCTTAGATGCTTTCAGCGCTTATCAGTTCCGAACGTAGCTACCGGGCAATGCCATTGGCATGACAACCCGAACACCAG